>CAKRKX010000011.1 GCA_934358675.1 uncultured Agathobacter sp.
GCTTAATATAATAACTGTATCAAGAAACTATTCGTAAAACTTGTGTTTTGCGAATAGTTATCCCTGTAAAGCCACTAAAACAACACCGCGCGCACGCCTCGTCCAGCCACTATAATTTCTCTAGGCAAAAAGTAAACAACAATCCGTGCTCTTACGCCAGATCATTCGAATCCAACACGATCGTAAATGGACCATCATTCGTTAGCGATATCTTCATATCCGCACCAAAAATTCCGGTCTGAACATTGGCAATCTGTTTACGGCATTCTGCAATAATATATTCATACAGATGATTTGCAAGCTCAGGATTACCGGCATCGGTAAAGCTTGGACGATTTCCTTTACGACAGTTCGCATACAGTGTAAACTGTGAAATCAAAAGCAAGGAACCATCAACATCCTGTAAGGCCAAGTTCGTTTTTCCAGCTGCATCGGCAAAAATGCGCATTCCGAGAAGTTTACGTATCATTTTATCCGCAATTGCCTCGGTATCGCCTTCTGCAACACCGATCAACACACAGAATCCCAGATCAATTTGTCCTGTGATTTTTCCTTCAACCTCACATTTTGCATTGGTCACACGCTGTATTACAAATTTCATTTTACTGCTCTCTTTCTTATTCGACTATATTATAGATATAGTAATATATTTGATGTTATCGCATAACATATCTGATTATAACACAACCCAATCCTTCCGTACTAGATTCTCATGCAAAATTATAGTATAATACAATCGTTAATGGACACAGGAGGAACACATGAAATTACAACAGTTATACAGTCAGGTACGACAAGCAGTCGATGACTACGAAATGATTCAGGACGGTGATAAGATTGCCATCGGCATATCCGGGGGCAAAGATTCTCTTACACTGCTCTATGCGCTTTCCGGCTTGCGTAATTTTTATCCCCATAAATTTGAGCTGGTTGCAATCTCTGTCGATCTGGGAATTGCACCGGTTAATATGAGTTCGATTGAGCAATTATGCAGCAAATTAAACGTTCCATTGACCGTCATTCCAACGAAGATCGGTCCCATAATATTTGATGAGCGTAAGGAAAGTTCTCCATGCTCGCTTTGTGCCAAAATGCGCAAAGGAGCGCTCAACGAAGCGGCAATCAGGCTCGGCTGTAACAAAGTTGCATATGCCCATCACATGGATGATATCATAGAGACCATGTTTCTATCCATGATCTACGAAGGTAAGTTCTACACCTTCCCTCCAGTCACACATTTAGACAAAAGTAATCTGACGGTGATTCGCCCGTTAATGTATGTCATAGAAGCCGATGTGATCGGTTTTAAAAACAAATATGATCTTCCTGTCATTAAAAATCCCTGCCCTGCAGACGGAAATACAAGACGGGAATATGTAAAACAACTGATCCGGCAAATAAATCGCGAAAATCCTGGCGTTAAAAAACGCTTTTTTCATGCGATTGAAACCGGCAATATAGAAGGATGGCACAAAAAACATGAATGATACCAATAAATTAGCCTATTATGAAAAAATAGATGTACAAAACGAACTGAAGCTGCGGGAACAGCTTGCCATTCTCCCGCCCTACTGTAAGCAGTTCTTCATCGGAATTGAGGCCAAGACCGCTTCCCGGACAAGACTGGCATATGCCTATGATCTGCACTGCTTTTTTGATTATCTGCATGAGAATAATCCGGTATGTAAGAAAATGACGATCCGAGAGATTCCTCTCTCCATTCTGGATCAATTAAAGCCGATGGATATTGAGGAATATCTTTACTACCTGAAAGTATACGAAAAAGACGGAGTGGCTCACACAAACGATGAGCGCGGATTAAAACGCAAACTTGCTTCTCTCCGCTCCTTTTACAATTATTTCTTTAAAAACGAGTTGATCAACAACAACCCTGCCGTTAAGGTCAGCATGCCAAGAATCCATGACAAGAACATCATACGTCTCGATGTGGACGAGGTTGCCATGCTGCTCGATGAAGTGGAATCAGGGGAGAGTTTATCCAAGAGGCAGCAAATGTACCATGAGCGTACCAAAACGCGCGATTTGGCCCTTCTGACGCTTATGCTGGGCACAGGAATCCGTGTTTCGGAATGCGTTGGTCTAGATATCGAAGATGTTGACCTCAAAAATAACGGAATTAAGATTCATCGCAAAGGCGGTGCAGAAGTCATCGTCTATTTCGGGGAGGAAGTTGCAGAAGCTGTCTGCGATTATCTGGAGGAAAGAAAAACAATTTCAGCCGCTCCCGGTCATGAAAACGCATTGTTTTTGTCGATGCAAAATCGTCGTATTACCGTTCGCGCCGTTGAAAATCTTGTGAAGAAATATTCCAAGCTCGTGACAAATCTTAAAAATATTACCCCACACAAGCTTCGAAGCACATACGGAACCTCGCTGTATCGCGAAACCGGAGACATCTACCTGGTTGCCGATGTACTCGGTCATAAAGATGTCAACACAACCAGAAAACACTATGCTGCAATGGAAGATGACAGACGGCGCAAAGCAGCCAAATATGTTCATCTTCGTGAAGATTAGACAAAGAAAAGGCTGCCGTTAACAGGCAGCCTTAAAATTCATATTCTATTATAGTGCTACAACAACTTTAGCCTTTGCGCATTCCGGTAATGCACTCTTGTCTTTGGAAATGCTAAGGATAAAGCGAACTTTATACTTCTCGCTGATGATATCAAGCTTCTCAATTGCTTTCAGAATATCTTCATCAGACTCAATGAAAGCGATCGTGAGGAAACTGTCAAGATACATCTCTTCAAGGTCATGATCCTGAGAAACAATTCCACAAATAAATCCTAAAAATTCGTCACAATTTGAAATCGGATAATCAACAACGTTGATCAGACGAGCTTTATTGTTCAACTCATACATATGCTTCTGGCTCTTATCCAAATACACAACGCTGCCGGACACGGTTGCAATCGAACTGTTCACCCGACTTAAAAGTTCTTTGGTTTTTCCTTTTCCCTTTTCACCGCATATAATTTCGATCATGGCATTTCCTCCTGAACACTATAATATTGTAATAATACATAAAAAATGTATAACTCTTGAATTAATTATAGTATACTTGCACAGAAAATACAATCACTAATTCGCGAAGGTCGATAAAATCTGATTCATCAGAAGATACATATTGGAGCGCGCATCTCCTTTGTATACAATACTGATGATATCCTCACCTTTACTATTTGTAGCATATAAAACCAGACAGTATCCTGCAGCATTCGTCGTACCGGTCTTGCCACCGATCACCGTAATTCCATCCGGTGTCTCCGTCTCTCCGGTCAGGTAATGATTCGTGTTGCTCCATGTCTGGTTCACATCATTTCCATTTGCATCCTGATAAGTAACATCCATACTCTTTGTCTTGATGATGTCAACAAATACCTGAGATTTGATTGCTTCCTGGAAGATCAGATACATATCGTAAACTGTTGTGTAGTGATCATCATCCGGAAGTCCGTTTGCATTCACAAAATGACTGTTGGTCGCACCGAGCGCCACTGCTTCCTTATTCATAACCTTGGCAAATTTTTCAACAGAACCGGAATAATATTCTGCCAGTGCATTTGCCGCGTCGTTGCCACTGACGAGCATAAGTCCGTACAGGAGATCCTTTACCGAAATCTGATCGCCGGCATGAATGCCACATACGGAAGATCCCTCCATATTGGCAACCGCATCCGAACTGACAGTTACCATTTCATTCAGATCGCAGTATTTGATAATGATATATGCCGTCAATATTTTCGTTGTGCTTGCAGGATACAGTTTTCCAAACAGATTCTGACTGTACAGCACTTCTTTGGTGTCAAGATTAAATACACCGGCACCTCCGGCCAGATTCGAAGAAACCTTATCGGTTCCATAATCGATATTATCCGTCACGCAAAGATTCTGTGCAAAAAACTGATTGGACGCCGCACTTCCGGTATCTGAATACAGAGAATACGGATTCTCGATCGTAACTTTATTAATTGAACATCCTGTCATAAAAAGAGCTGCTATGCATAAAACACATAGCAGTTTTATCCTGAAATTCTTATTTGTACATCTCACGCCAGTCCAAATCTCCTCTATCCAATGATTTAATCAATAACTCTGCTGTTGCAAGATTCGTTGCAAGCGGTATATTATGCTCATCGCATAACTTTACGATGCTGTTGACATCCGGTTCATGTGACTTCGGCTTTAACGGATCGCGCAAAAAGATAACCAGATCGATCTCATTGTGCTCAATCTGCGCACCAAGCTGCTGAGAACCACCAAGATGACCAGCAAGGTATTTATGAATCTGCAGATTCGCAACTTCTTCGATCAATCGACCGGTTGTACCGGTTGCAAACAGTTCATTCTTTGCTAATATTCCACGATATGCAATACAGAAATTCTGCATCAGTTTTTTCTTTGAATCATGTGCCACAAGTCCTATGTTCATGAAAAAAACCCCCTTAATATTTTTTCGGTTGTAATCCTACATTCAATACAAACCCTATTCCCATATAAAGTGTCAAAAGTGATGTCAGACCATAGCTGACGAACGGTAACGGAATACCGGTGTTCGGCATCAATCCCGTTGCAACAAAGATATTGAAGATACTCTGAAAGCCGATCAGTGCTGCCATACCACAACAGATCAATCTTCCTGACAGATCCTTTGCTTTGCGACTGATCAAAATACAGTCTATTACAATAAAGAGAAGCAACGCAATAATCGTGATCGTTCCAACAAACCCCAATTCCTCTCCTGCTACAGAGAAAATGAAATCGGTCTGTGGCTCGATAATATAATTGGCATTCTTCATTGAAGTTGCAACGGAGTTGTTGAGGCCTTTGCCCCACAACTGACCGGATCCGATCGCCATAATGGAATTTTGCTGCTGAGCCGCTGTCTGCGCCCACTTCGGATCCGTTGGGTATAACCACGCCATAACTCGGCCAAAATGGAAATCTGTCGCAGTCTCTGCCGCACGGATCACATAAGTAAATCCTACGATTCCAACAGGAATGCTGATTCCAAGAACCGTTAATATTATTTTATAACTTAATCCCGCAATAAACAAGAGGCTAACAAAAATTAATGCAACAGCAATTGAAGTTGACATATCCGGCTGCTTAAGTATCAAAAGAAATGGGACACCAAGTAACACAAATGATCCAAAAAGAACCGGAATTGTATTTATTTTTTCCTGATACTTCATAAAAAAATATGCAAAGAACAAAATAATTACAATTTTTGCCAACTCGGACGGCTGAAAACGGATTCCTGCAATCTCGATCCAGCGGGTTGCACCCTTTGTTTTATCACCAAATACTTTTACCGCGATGAGCAAACCGATGATACCTACATAATAAATCCATCGAAAACGCAGCAAAAATGAGTAGTCCATAAGCGAGATGACAAGCACCGCAACCAATCCCATCGCCATACCCATGATCTGTGTCTTCTGAACGGAATGTTTCGCACTTCCGATCAGAAGGATACCGATCACATTCAATATGATAATACTGACAATTAATTCAAAATGATAATTTCTAAGTTTGTATTGTTTAAACATCTTATGCTCTCTTCTTATTTTGCTTTAATATCACTTTTATCTCATAGTTTTCCGGAGACACTTCATAATATCGAGCGATAATATCCGCAATCTCCTTTTTCATTCTTGTAATCATAGCCGGAGAATGTTCCATCACTTCCGACTCAACCATCAGCTTTAAGCGTTCTCTTGCAATACTGCCGGTGGCTTCCGCTCTATTATGCCTCATAACCATATTCCTTTCCGCGTAAACATATCTTTTCCTGTCTTGTATATGGATCCTCGGTGTTAAGATCGACCGGAATCACACGGGGACTGGAAATGCTTCGCGCTACATTCATAAATGCTCTCGAAGCTTTTGTGCGCATGGATATTACAGGTATTCCCTTATTCTGGCTGATGATCACCTTATCATCCGCTGGGATAACACCGATACTTCTCACACCAAGTACTTCCTCGATATCCTGTTGCGACAACATATCATGTTTTCTAACCATTCTCGCATGATAGGAGTTGATCAGCAGATCCACCTGTGAAATACGCATACTTTCCAACAGATAGATCACACGCCCGGCATCCCGCACTGCTGAAATATGAGGTGTCGTCACAACGATAGCCCGATCTGCCGCCGAAACCGCAAAGTGAAACCCTTCATTGATTCCTGCCGGACAATCGATCAGTATGTAATCAAATTCCTGCTTTAATTGTGTTATGAGCGTATAAAGCTTACTCTCATAATCCCGGATCTTTTTGCATCGCAAAGCTGCCGGAATCATGAACAGATTGGGATAACGTTTATCCCGGATCAAAGCCTGCTTTAAGCGGCAATGATTCTCGAGAAGGTCGATCAGATTGTATTGAATCTGATCTTCCATTCCCATTACAACATCCAAATTTCGAAGTCCCATATCGGTATCCAACATGATGACTTTTTTATCAAATCGTGAAAGTCCTGCTCCAATGTTGGCAATTGTTGTAGTCTTGCCGACACCGCCTTTTCCTGAAGTGAAAACAATTGCTTCACCCATGAAACTAACCTCCGATTGGATTTAAATGTATTTATGCCTTAATCGGTCACTGAATTACTTGAAGAACCGTTGACACCAGATGCTTTTAATTTCTGCAGATCATCAATGGTCTGCTCCCCGTAGTAGTACGAGATAATATTTCTTGCCGCAAAAGCAGCATTATGAGAACTGTATCCATACGCAATTCTGGTTGCGATGGAGATCTCCGGATTATCATATGGCGCATATCCGACAAAAAGTCCGTGGTTCGGATGATCTTCCTGCTGAGCCGTACCGGTCTTACCTGCGACCTGAATATCAAAGCCCTTGAAGCTGTCAAGATCCTCTCCGACCATACGCATTCCCTTATGGATGGCATCCCACTGGTCTGTCGTAAGATTGTCCGAAATATCCTCGTACTGCGGCTCGTACTTCTCAACCGTCTTACCGTCTGCATCCACAATCTTGCTCATCAGCTGATAAGAATACAATTTACCTGAAGTAACCGCAGTCACATAACGGGATAACGCTGCTGTCGTAATATTGTTGTTACTCTGTCCAATGGCAGCCATAACCGGATAGGAATCTGCGATATCCGACTTGTTTTCCTCGATTTCAAGGCCTGTTTTTTCATCCAGTCCATACATATGCGCATATTTCTGAATGTAGTTGATACCATTCGCATCGTTGTAATTACCGGTATCCTTCTGTGCAAGTCGATAACCGACGGTATAGAAGAATACGTTACATGAATCACGGATAGCTTCCGAAACATTATCCATTCCGTGACTTCCCGGATTGATCCAGCATCGCGGCTGATTACTGATTTCCGTAAACTTACCGGTACAAAGAATATCTTCCGTGGTAGAGATTACACCGGATGCAAGACCTGCCGTTGCAGTAACCATCTTAAAGGTGGAACCCGGTGCGGTGCGCTCCTGTGTCGCATAATTCCACTGTGGATTAGAACGATCCTTACGCAACGATTCGTAATAATCGGCGTCAACACCATTGGCAAGTTTATTGTTATCGTAACCCGGATAGCTTACCAGAGCGCGAATCTCACCGGTTTTGACATCTGTTACGATCGTAGAACCGGTACAAGGCTCCAACGCAAGCTGAGCCGGCGTAATTTCAACATTATTGATCTTGTCCATAAGAAAATCATATGGCGCAAGCGTACCGCTTTTCAATTTGCTTACCGTTGCATCATCGTAATCAAGGACACCCTGCTCAAACAAAACAATGCACAGGCTTCGCGGCGAAATATCGCCTCGTGCGATCATATACTCATAAATGATCGTGTTAAAGTCCTTGTCATCTGCCAGATTTTCCTGAATATAATTACACAAAGCATCATATACTTCAGAAGAATCCGCATATTTTTCATCAACCGAAAGCTGACTGATATCGATCCATTGCTGGGAAATGCAATAATTCAGATATTCCTTCGGACTAATCTTCTGATTCTTCCATTTCAGGTATGTCTCATCGTTCGTATCAATTTCGGAAGAAAGAAGAATACCGTTCTCCTTGAGCATGGAAATAATATGGGTAAACTCGTCCAGAACTTCGTCCGACATCTGATCGAGTGCTTCCGGAGAGGTTGTAAGTTCTCTCTGAATACGCTTCAAAACGCTTTTATGCGTTAACTCAAACGCGGAATACATCTGCTTTTCTGTTGAAGAAGCATCTTTTTGTGTAAAATGCGAAATATCGATCACACGGTTTCCAATCAATGTTTTATAAACATCCATGATTGGAATGTTACCCGCCTTAATATTGGAGTAAACTATACCTGCGATCTCCCTCTCCAGTGCAATATAAGTTGCTTTCTGCAGATCCGCATCGATACTCAAATACAGATCATCACCAGCAACCGAATCCGTATTGCTGATAATCTCCGAAATACGGCCAACCGTATCAATATAGAATTTCTGTTCTCCGTTCTGCCCGCGCAGATACTTCTCGTAATATTGTTCGAGTCCGGCCTTACCGATCGTATCATTTTCCGTGTAACTGTCATCCTCGGCAAAAAGCTTCTCGTATTCTGTGTCGGAAATCTTACCGGTATATCCGATGATCGCTGAAAAATACTCACTGTAATTGTATTTGCGGATCATATCTTCATCCACCGACACTCCCGGAAGAGAATCCATATGCTCGTTGACATATGCAACAACCTCGTCCGAAACATCCTCCGCAATCTTAGTTGACTTATAGCGGGCATAGAAATTACCCTTGATCGCATAACGCAGTACAACAATTTCATACGCCGTCTGTCTGTCATAAGAATTGTCCACGCCAAAAACATTCTTGGATTTGAGGTATTTCATAATCTGTCCTGCAGTAGCCGTAGACTCGTTAAAATTAAAATCGGTGTTATACTCCAGTTCATCCATCGTTTTGGCACCGAATACATCCATACGAAAACGATCCAGTGCAGAACCGCTTACATTAAAGGTGTATTTTCCCTTGCTGTTCATGTCAATCTTAAAATCATTGACCGGCGATTCACCGTTCTTATGTAAGGCAGTAAGAATCTCTGCAAGTTCTCCGTTTAATGTCGCATTTTTTTCTTTATCGTTTGCATATTTCGAATTATCGATAATTGAAATGGAATATGCAAGTTCATTGTAGGCAAGAAGCTTTCCGTTCTTGTCATAAATATTTCCACGGGCTGCATTGACAGCCTGTGTCTGCTGAATTTTCAATGAAAAATTATCCTGATACGATTTTCCATTAATGATCTGCAACGCAAATACGCGCACGGCAATAATTGCGAAAAAAACAACAAATACCGCAGATAAGACAAAAAGTCTTGAACTGAAAAATTTCTTCAGGAAATCCTTAATATCATAACTCAAATTTCGTTGCTCTCCTTTTCTCATACGCTTCTAAACGCTGGTTAATCTTTAGAAGGATAAAATAAAGAAAAATAGTAATTACCATGGTGTACACAAACTCCGGTAAAATAATCGAAGTCAGGTAATACCAGAAATGGAATCTCCTTCGCATTAAGAACATCACACAGTAGATGACCAGATTACATGCGATATCACTCGCACCGATCATCACCATCGGGAGACGAAGTTCATCCGGATAGAATCGCTTCTGAAACATTCCATTGATATAACCAATATGCATATAAAGTAAAGCATACACGCCAAGATAAAAACCAAAAAATATGTCGACAAGCAGACCGCAAAAAAAGCCGATCCAAAGACCTTCCTTCTTACCGCGCATCAGGCCGAATGCCGACACAACGATAATCAAAAGATTCGGCGCGATATTTGCGAATGTGATTGCCTGAAAAATCGTTGTCTGCAACAGAAAGCAGATTGTAATAATGAAAAAAAGTACAATTTTTCTACGCATAGAACGCTCCTGTTAATTCTGGGTATCCGTTACCTCTTCCGTGGAAGAAGTCTGTCCCTTGCCTGTATTCTTGATTTCCGTAATGACAAGTACATCCTGTAAATGCTGGAAATCAACAACCGGCGTAATATATCCGGATTTGGTCAGATTGTTTGCGTTATCCTCCACGCTGTAAATGTATCCGATCAAAATACCCTGCTGGTACTGATCCGATACATAAGAAGTCACGACCGGATCGCCCTGTTTTACTTTATCCTTCTCATCCCGAAGTTCAGAAAACGGAAGGACTTTATCCTTGTTCATAGACATAAGGCTTCCGGATACATTAAAGTTGTCCTTCGTGGTGAGAACCATCGCACTGACATTGCTGGAATCATCGATGATGCTGCGCACCTTGGAATAATTCGGTCCGACATCCGTAACGATGCCAACCAGTCCACTTCCGGCGATGACATTCATGCCTTTTGCAAGACCCTGCTTACTACCTTTGTCGATCGTAAAAGTTGAAAACCAGTTGGTTCCATCCATCGCGATCACATGTGCCGCAACCTTATCATACTCAGCATATTGATTGTCCAGATCGAGCAGTTCCCGATAATTGTCCAGTTCGTACTGCTCCAGTTTAGTCTTGTTGATCTGTGTTGTCAGATCATCGATCTGTGACTTCAGTTCCTTATTTTCTGCCAGCACTTCACCTAAAGTCTTGAAATCATTGGCTTTTGAGGAAAGCCACGATCCCGCATTGTTGATTCCCTCCTGCATCGGAACAAACACATAGCCAGCCACCGCATTGAGCGGACCTCCGGAAATATTGAGGACCAGACTGGTAAAAATCGACACGATACACACACACGAAAGAATCAGTAACAAATATTTACTTGATAAATGTTTCTTTTTATTACGAAAGTTACGAAATTTCTTCATAGAACCCTCTATTTCAAATTAGTAGTCTTCATCGAAAACGGTAATCTCTTATACTTGGAATCGGTTGCAATCTTAGACAGACCACGAACCGCAGTCTCCTCCGGATCCTCACATGTATTTACCTTGATATTCGTAATTTCAGTAAATAACTGATCCAGATTCTGAATCTTCGATCCACCTCCGGTAATATAGATTCCGGCATGAATGATATCCTTTGCAAGTTCAGGCGGAGTCTTCTCGAGAATCATTTTAATGGAACTGCAGATGGATTCAAGATTTCCACGGATGGCTTCGTAAACAATCTCCGCACTGATCTCACGTTCCACCGGAAGTCCGCTGACCACGTCAAGGCCGACAACAACCATGGTCTCGGTTCTTCCCGGAAGTCCGCTTCCGAGCTCTTCCTTAAGTGCCATTGCAGTCTTCTTTCCGATCACAAGATTAAACTCACGACGGATGTAGCTGATGATCGACTCATCTAGACGGTTGGAGCCGAAATGCATCAGATCACTGAGTACCAGACCACCAAGCGAAATAACAGAGATTTCAATGGTGTCCGCACCCATATCCACGATCATGACACCGGTCGGCTCATTGACATCGAGTCCGAGTCCTACCGCATCCGCAAGCGGCTTCTCACAGAGCATAACGCTCTTCGGACGGAATTTGCTTTTATAAAAAAGCTCAAAGAAAGCTCTCTTTTCAACATCGGTAATATCTGTCGGTACCGCAACAAGAAATTCCGCATTCTTTGTCTTGCCTTTCATGCGTTTCTCGATAAATTCAAAGATCATCGTCTGCAAAAAATTATAATCCGCGATCACACCGGATGACAGCGGGAACACAACATTGATCGTTTCCGGAGCCTTCTCGTACATAGCATATGCTTCATCGCCGTATGCATACATCTGATTCTTATTGATCAGCGCAATCGTATTCTTTTCGGTCACAAACTTACCGCTTGCTTTGCTGAAAACTTTGAAATTGCAAGTTCCGAAATCAATTCCGTAAATATTGTTGTTCATTGTCCTCTCCCTTTTCCTATGTTTCCAATCTATGATTTTCTCTAAAACTGTAATACCGGTTATCTCCGATCACAATATGATCGACAAGTGTCATTCCAAGGAGCTGCGCTCCGCGCGCAATCTGCTGCGTTAATTCCAGATCTTCCCTGCTCGGCACGGGATCCCCGCTCGGATGATTGTGAAGTACCACGATCATGACCGCATTCTTAAGAAGCGCCTTGCGAAAAAGCTCCGCTGTAGGAACATATGCAAATGAAAGCGTGCCCTGTGCGATCGTCTCTGCACCTAAAAAAACGCATTTTGCATCGAAAAAAGCCGCCTTAAACACTTCCACCCTGTGATGGCGCATATCTTCCATGAAATAATCCGCGATCGTCCCGGGATTATTCATCTGAAGCTGATATCCGCGGCTTGTGCGCGCAATCCGGCGTGACAACTCGGCAACCGCCTTAAGCTGGATTGCTTTCACAGGACCGATGCCTTTTTGCTCTATGAGTTCTTCATAGGTCAGCTCATACAGGTTCAGCAGATTCCCCTGACACCGCGACAAAAGTAATCTTGCCAGATCGAGTGAAGTCTGTTCCTTCGTCCCTGTCTTTAAAATGATCGCGAGCAGTTCCGCATCCGAGAGAGCTTCCGCTCCCAGCGCCTGAAAACGCTCATACGGGCGCTCCGATTCCGGTAAATTTTTAAGGTTCATAAGATTCCTTTCCACTCTCCCAGAGTTTTAAGGAAAAATCTACATAACTGTTCGAAAAGTCCTTCCCGAACAGTTATAATATTTTAGCACACCTAATCGATATTAACAAGATTGCGCTCATAAAGTTTTTGTAAAGACATAAGGATACCAAGCTTTGCGTGGCACCAGGTAAGTCCCCCCTGAAAATAGACCGCATACGGCGGCTTGACCGGTCCGTCCGCGGAAAGCTCGATGGATGAACCCTGCACAAATGCACCGGCTGCCATAATGACATCGCTGTCATAGCCCGGCATTGCCCATGGTTCCGGTGTCACATAACTGTCGACCGGAGCTGCAGCCTGAATGCCCTCGCAGAATGCAATCATTGCATCTTTGTTGCCAAATTCCACAGCCTGAATGATGTCGTGACGGCTCTCTGTTCCGTTCGGAACAACCTTATATCCAAGTTTTTCATAAATATTTGCAGCAAAGATCGCGCCTTTTAACGCGCCGCTGACAACCGTCGGTGCTAAAAACAGTCCCTGATAGAATGACTGGATCACGCCGAGGGAAGCGCCGACTTCCTTGCCGAGTCCAGGCGAAGTCAGGCGGTACGCCGCATTCTCCACGCACTCCTTTTTTCCGACAATGTAACCACCGATCGGTGCAAGTCCGCCGCCCGGATTCTTGATCAACGATCCGACGATCATGTCCGCCCCAACCTGAAGCGGTTCGCGCTCCTCGACAAACTCACCGTAGCAGTTATCAACCATACAGATTACATCCGGCTTGATCTTCTTTACAAAGGCGATCAACTCGCCGATCCGCTCAACAGAGAGCGTCGGACGTGTCGCATATCCTTTGGAACGCTGGATTGTCACAAGACGGGTGCGCTCATTGATCGCATTTTTAATCCCTTCGTAGTCAAATCCGCCATCCTCTAAGAGATCGACCTGGGCGTATGTGATTCCGTACTCCGCAAGTGATCCCTTCGACGGGCGGATGCCGATTACTTCTTCGAGCGTGTCATACGGCTTTCCGACCGGGGATAACAGTTCATCGCCCGGACGCAGGTTTGACATGAGCGCCAGTGCCAAAGCATGGGTTCCGCAGGTGATCTGCGGGCGGACCAGCGCATCCTCTCCGCCGAAACAGTCCGCATAGACTTGTTCCAGTGTATCTCTACCCATGTCATTGTATCCGTATCCGCTTGAAATATTAAAACATTCCGCACTGACACGGTTCTTTTGCATAGCAGAGATCACTTTCATCTGGTTTAATTCCGCTCTGTTATCAATCTCTTCAAAGCGTTCCTTAAGCTCTGCCTCGATCTTCTCACCAAATTCGTAAACCTTCGGGTCAATGCCCAGTTCCTTATATTTATTCTCCAATAACTGATTCATCACAGATTCCTTTCTCATATAGCATGCGGCACATATCCGCTAAAATTCGTTCATCTTTATATTGATAAGCAGCTTTATCCAGCCATATCACATCGCGTTCCCTGCGGAACCACGTAAGCTGCCGCTTCGCAAAATGCCTTGTCTCCCGTTTGATGATATACACTGCTTCCTCCAGTGTACATTCCCCGTTCAGATAACTTAGCAGTTCTTTATAGCCAAGCCCCTGCATCGAAACCATATCCTTGTGATAACCCATATCATAGAGTTTCTTCACTTCATCCACAAGGCCTTTTTCCATCATCAGATCCACACGCCGGTCGATCCGCTCATACAGATGCGCCCGCTCGTCCGTCAGTACGAAATAGGCAAAATTGTACGGTGACACTTTCTGATGTTCCTGCTCATTGTGCGCCGAGATCGGCTGTCCGGTCATGCGGTAATATTCGAGCGCCCGGATCACGCGCTTCGTGTTGTTCGCATGGATCGTCTCGTAAGATACCGGATCGATCTCCTTTAATTTCTCATGAAGTGCCTCGGCACCATGTTCCGCCGCAAAATCCGCCATCTCCCTGCGGAACGCCTCATCGCTGTCCTGATGCGTAAAATCAATATCGTAAAGAAGCGCCTGTATATAAAAGCCGGTTCCTCCCGCAACGATCGGGATCTGTCCATTGGCATAAATTTCTTCCAAAGCAGCTTTTGCCATCTGCTGAAAACGTACAATATTAAATTCATCGGACGGATCAAGCTCATCGATCAGATAATGCTTCACGCCCTCCATCTCCTCCGGCATAACTTTTGCCGAGCCGATATCCATATATTTGTATACCTGCATTGAATCCGCGGAGATGATCGCACCGTTGATGCGTTTTGCAAGCCGGATCGACAGATCCGTCTTACCGACAGCGGTAGGCCCTGCCAGGATCACAAGTGGTCTCATTACACAATCCTCTTAAATTTCTTCTCAATTTCATATTTTGACATCGCGATGATCGTCGGTCTGCCGTGCGGACAGTTGAACGGATTATCGAGTGTCAGAAGCTCCTCGATCAAAGCATCGATCTCCGGCAGACTAAGCGCATCATTTCCTTTGACCGCCGCCTTACACGACATGGACGCGACTTTCTCCATAATCAGATCCGGTGTCTCGCGCCCGGTCAGATTGGAAAAATCGTCCAGCATCTCAATAAAGAGATCCTTCACATCAATCGAAAACAGATTTCCCGGAACGGCGGAGATCATATATTCTCTTCCGCCGAAATTCTCAATTTCATAGCCGAGCCGCTCAATATCTTTCCGGTAGCGCTCGAGCATTTCCTGCTCCTTTGCATCCAGACTGAGCACGATCGGCGGGCTGATTGCCTGTGACGTGTATTCTTTCTCTTTCAGGCGCGCCATCGTGCGCTCGTAGAGCACTTTCTCGTGTGCGGCATGCTGATCAATGATGTAAAGCTTGTCCTCATATTCGATCAGCCAGTACGTCTTAAAAAGCTGACCGATGATGCGGTGCTTCTTCTTCGCATCCCGCGTCAGAAAATCCGGTACCATCTTTTCGAGTGTCATTTGCTCGGTATTTTCGAGCGGTGCCTCCATTATTGGCTGCGTAATGTTCTCTGTCGCATTTTCATGTCTCGTCTTCGCAATATCATCTTCGTTTGCTTTGATTTCTGCTGTTCCTTCATGACGATTCGACATAAAGTTCATGGAAGCTTCGCTTGTTGGCGTCGACGCTTCCTGCAATCGCTGATTCACATTCGGCTTCTCCGGTAGTGGCACCTCCGGAACCTCAGACTTCGATTTGGGGAACTCGTTAAGCCCCATCACCTTTGTCTCACCGACCGGAATGATCTTCACCCCGGACTCTGCAACGTGTCCGGTCTTGCCCTCCACAAAGGTATTCGTACTCTCCCTTGCGACAACCGGCTTCGTTGCCACCGGTTCATAAGAAGCCGTTGACACATGGTTTTTATTTTGAATCTCGTTAATCCTTCGTTTCTCAAACGGCTCAGGAATGGATTCCTTATAGATCCTTTGGGCTGTATTTTCAGCCTTTTTTTCGTCGACCGGAACATCCGGGATCAGTTCCCGGTGTGACAATACGCCAAAAAGGACATCACAGAGCTGCTTGTAGATCTCCTGATTATTTCCGAAACGCAGCTCCATCTTGGTCGGATGGACGTTGACGTCAAGCGTCTCGCTCGGAAATGTAAAATACAGTACCGTAAACGGATACTGATGCTGCATCAGGAAATTCTTGTACGCTTCCTCGATGGCTTTTGCAAGCAGCGAACTCTTGATATAACGACCGTTGATAAAGTAATTCTCATAATTACGGTTGCCGCGGTTGATCATCGGCTTTCCGATAAATCCGCTCACGGAAAACAATTCACTCTCATAATTGACTTCCAACAGTGAAGCCGCAATTTCGCGCCCGTAAATGTGATAGATCAGATCCTTGCGGTTGCCGTTGCCGGACGTGTGTAGACGCGTCTGATTGTTATTGATGTACTTAAACGAGATGTCCGGATGCGACAGCGCAAGTTTTTCAAGCATATCACTGATGTAGGTTCCTTCCGTCTGCGCCGTCTTTAAAAACTTGCGGCGTGCCGGTGTATTGTAAAAGAGGTCTTTTACAAGAAACGTCGTTCCGTCCGGCGCACCGATCTCCTCCATCGCCACTTCCTTTGAGCCTTCGATCAGATAGCGGGTTCCCGTCAAAGCATCCACCGTCTTTGTGATCAGTTCCACGCGCGCGATCGCCGCGATACTCGAAAGTGCCTCACCTCGGAATCCGAGCGAATGCACGCACATGAGATCTTCCGCGCTCTTGATCTTGCTCGTCGAATGGCGCAAAAACGCGAGCGGCACTTCATCGTGTTCGATTCCGCATCCGTTGTCCGTGATACGGATGAACGAGATGCCGCCCTCCTTGATCTCCACCGTAATTGCGCTCGCACCGGCATCGATCGCATTTTCCACAAGCTCCTTCACGACGGAGCTCGGGCGCTCGATCACCTCTCCTGCCGCAATCTTATCAATTGTTTCCTGACTTAACAGTGCAATTTTACTCATAGATCACCTTTTACCAACGATTTTTTACCTTATTTTGTAACTCATATAATTTATTCATCGCATCCAGCGGTGTCATGTGACTGATATCCACCTCACGCAGTTCCTGAATGATATCATCGTCCCTTACCGTGTCAAAAAGCGACATCTGCGTCAGATCCACCTCATCCAGATGCGGTTCTTTCTTCTTTTTGTTGGAAGAAGCCGTCTCAACCGAAATATTTTTGACGGTCTCCGTAATATCGTTTGCGGAAAGCTGGTTGACGATCTCCTTGGCACGCTCTACAACCAGCTCCGGGAGTCCTGCAAGCTTGGCTACCTGAATACCATAGCTCTTGTCCGCTCCGCCTTTTACAATCTTGCGAAGGAATACGATGTCATCGCCTTTTTCCTTGACCGCAATGCAATAGTTGTTGACATTGCCCAGCTTGCCCTCAAGCTCCGTCAGTTCATGATAATGCGTTGCAAAAAGCGTCTTTGCACCGAGCAGCTTCGGATTGCTGATATATTCCACGACCGCCCATGCGATACTGAGTCCGTCAAATGTACTTGTTCCGCGTCCGATCTCATCGAGGATCAGAAGCGAATTGGAGGTCGCGTTGCGCAGAATGTTGGCAACCTCATTCATCTCGACCATAAACGTACTCTGTCCGCTTGCAAGATCATCCGACGCACCGACACGCGTAAAGATACGGTCCACAATACCGATGTTTGCCGATGCAGCCGGAACATAGCTTCCAATCTGCGCCATCAGCACGATTAAAGCAGTCTGCCGCATATAAGTCGATTTACCTGCCATATTCGGTCCGGTAATGATCGAGATGCGGTTGTGATGATTGTCGAGATAAGTATCATTGTCAATAAACATATCGTTGACGATCATCTTTTCGACCACCGGATGCCGGCCGCCTTTGATATCGATCAGACCGGTTTCATTGATCTTCGGACAGCAGTAATTGTTCTGGCTTGCCACTACCGCCAGCGAAACAAACACGTCGATTTTGGCAATCGCCTTCGCAGTCTTCTGGATACGTGCCACATTCGCCGCAATCTGATCACGGATCTCGCGGAACAGGTCATATTCCAGATTGACCAGGCGGTCCTGTGCACCGAGGATCGTATCCTCCAGTTCTTTCAGTTCCGGCGTGATGTAACGTTCCGCATTCGTCAGCGTCTGCTTTCGCACATAGTAATCCGGGACCATCTCTTTAAAGGAATTCGTCACCTCCAGATAGTAACCAAACACTTTGTTGTATTTGATGCGGAGATTCTTGATTCCCGTCTTTTCTTTTTCCGTTGCCTCCAGATCCGCCAGCCACTTCTTACCGTCCGTTGACGCGTGGCGCAGACGATCCACTTCCTCATGGTAGCCTTCTTTTATGATATCGCCGTCACGCACGGAAATCGGCGGTTCTTCGTTGATGGATGCAAGAAGAAGGTCGTACAGATCCGTCAGGCAATCAAACTCACCGCGGATCTCCGCCGCAAGTTCACAGTCGATATCCTCAAGCAGCGTTGCAATCGGCGGAAGCATCTGTAAGGAATTACGAAATGCGATCATATCACGCGGATTCGCCGTCTGGTATGTAATTCGCGTGATCAGACGCTCCAGATCGTAGATCGGATTCAAATACTCACGCAACTCTTCGCGCGTGATCTCCTGCTCATTCAGTTTCCCGATCATCTGCTGTCTTTTGATGATTTCTTCTTTATCGATCAGCGGCTGCTCTACATACGAACGGAGAAGTCTTGCTCCCATCGCCGTCTTCGTCTTATCGAGCACCCACAGAAGCGAGCCGCGTTTCTGCTTTTCACGAAGCGTCTCCACCAGTTCGAGATTTCTTCGTGAAGAACTGTCGATGATCATGTATTTTCCAATCGAATACGGCTGGATTGCCAGAATATTACCGAGCGAATTCTTCTGGGTCTCATACAGATACTTCAGCAATGCCCCCGCCGCGATCACGCCGCAGTCATAATCCTCCAGTCCCAGTCCCTGCAGACTTTGGATATGAAAATGCAAAAGAAGCGTCTCGCGCGCCATATCATCGCCGAAATACCACGAATCAAGCGAAGAAACCGCAATGCCAAGCCGATCCTTCATATCTTCAATGTCAATTCCGCTCATATAAAAAGGCTCATTGCACACGATCTCGGACGGAGCAAAGCGGTTCAGTTCGTCGAGAAGCTTGCGTTCGCTGTCCACTTCCGTCACGAAGAAATCACCAGTCGTCACATCCGTGGTCGCGATACCGTATTTGTCCGCCAGATAGACGATACACATCAGATAGTTGTTCTTCGCCTCATCGAGCGACTGCATATCAATATTTGTTCCTGGTGTCACCACGCGGATAACTTCGCGCTTTACAATGCCTTTGGCCAGCTTCGGATCTTCCACCTGCTCGCAGATGGCAACTTTGTAGCCTTTCTTTACCAAACGGTTGATATAGGAATCCGCCGCGTGAAACGGCACGCCGCACATCGGCGCGCGCTCCTCAAGCCCGCAGCTTTTTCCGGTCAGTGTCAGTTCGAGTTCCCGCGATACCGTCTTGGCATCGTCAAAAAACATCTCATAGAAATCGCCGAGGCGATAAAACAAAATACAATCTTTATATTCTTCCTTTGTCTGCAGATAATGCTGCATCATTGGTGTAACTTCTTGCATGTTTCTTCCCTTTCTTACGTCTCTGCCGGGCAGAAACGTTCCATGACTGCCGAAGCGACCTTCAGCCCGTCAATCGCGGCAGACATGATTCCTCCCGCGTATCCGGCGCCCTCGCCGCATGGGTACAAGCCTCTTACGGCACTCTCACACATTTCATTTCTCAAAATGCGGACCGGTGAGGAAGTCCGCGTTTCCATGCCGGAGAGAATTGCATCCTTCCGGTCAAACTGTGGGATTCTTGTTGCAAAATGCGCCATTCCCTGCAGAAACGACTGTTCCATATCCTCAGACATCAGACCTCTGAGGTTCGTAAACATGGTCTGTCCCTTCGTCTCAGATGCAAACGCACCGTAAGCAGAACTCTTTACATTCTGCGCATAATCGCCGAAAAGCTGCTGCGGAATCTTTCCTCCGCCCAGCTTATAATTTTCTTCTTCCAGGTGTCTCTGGTAGCGCATTCCGGCAAGCGGATCATCCGCACTGAAATCCTGCGGGGTAACCGATACGATGATCGCCGAATTCGCATTCGCACCGTTTCGTCCCGAATAGCTCATACCGTTGACACAACTTCTTCCCTCTTCCGAAGAAGCATTTACCACATAGCCGCCCGGACACATACAAAATGAATACACACCGCGTCCATTCGGGAAATTGGAAGTCACCTTGTACGGAGAAGCCGGAAGCTTCGCTCCCTTATAATCACCGTACATGATGGTATCAATCATCGTCTGCGGATGCTCTACACGAAATCCGACCGCAAAGTTTTTCACTTCCATCGGGATCTCTTTCTTGGTATCCAGCATCTCAAACGTATCTCTTGCACTGTGTCCCAATGCAAGAATGACCGCCGAAGCCGGATACATTTTCTCTTCGGTCACAACCGCCGTGATCTGACCGTTTTCGATCACAAGATCCTTCACGCAGCTTTCAAAATGAAATTCCGCGCCTTTTGCGATCAGATCCTTTCGCATGTTCCCGATCACCTGTGATAAGACATCCGTTCCGATATGCGGCTTGTTCTCGTAAGTGATCTCTTCCGGTGCACCATAATGCACAAAGGTTTCCAGCACAAATTGGTTTCTGCCGGACGGATCCTTGACCACCGTATTTAATTTTCCGTCGGAAAATGTTCCGGCTCCGCCTTCGCCAAACTGCACATTTGAAGTAGGATCAAGCAAACCGGTCTCCCAGAATTTTTCTACATCCTGCCTGCGTTTTTCCACCGAACGTCCTCGTTCAAGAACAATCGGCGCATATCCCGCTTCCGTAAGCTGCAAAGCTGCAAAAAGTCCAGCCGGACCGGCTCCGACAATGATCGGCCGCGCCGTAAGCTTTTCACTGCCTCTATCCGGGAACTGATAACACACTTCCTTTGCCTTTGTGACGGAGGGTGTATGAAGTTTCTTTAAGATCCGATCCTCGTCTTTGATTTCAAGCGTGACCGAATACACTTCGTAAATTTCCGGCTTCTTTCTTGCATCGAAAGACTTGCGAACAATCTTGTACGAAAACGTTTCCCCCTTGGATAGCCGAAGCATTTTTCGTATCTTGTGTTCCAGTTCTTCCGGTGAATGACCAACCGGTAATTTGATCTGATTTATTTTAATCATATTCTATCCTTAAATCTGTTCGCTTCACTGAAAGCACACATCATCGGTGCTTCGTGCATCTCGTTTTAAATCTGACTGCCTGCAACGAATCCGCTCGACCACGCCCACTGTAAATTGTAGCCGCCACAGATTCCGTCCACGTCAAGGATTTCTCCCGCGAAATACAGCCCCGGAACCAATCTGGATTCCAGTGTCTTTGTATCAATTTCTTCCGTTCGGATACCACCCGCACAAACCTGCGCAAATTCAAAATCCCGCACCTTGTCCAGTGTGACCGGATAATTTTTGATGGCATCGGTCAGCTTTCTTAATTGTGCTGCATCAACACGATCCGCCTGCATGCCCGCGACGATTCCCGCTTTCTTAACCAATACCGGAATCAGCTTCTGGTTGAGAAGTCCGCATAACAGTTGTTCCATAGTCGATTCCACGTCATGAAAGCTCTGATCCTTTGCATTTAATCGGCTACTTTCATTCGAAGAATATTCACTAACATTTTCTTGCGATTTATTTAATCGTGCAACTCTATGATGCAATTCACGCTCCAGCTCCTCACCGGTAATCTCCGGCAGGAAATCGATCCTCATAGCAACCGCTTTCTTCTCCTTTAGAGCCTTTGCTGCCGGACTGCTCAACTGAAATACCGGGATTCCGGATACACCATAGTTGGTAAGCTGTAACTCTCCGCACTCTTTTTGAACATTTTTTTCATTCATATCCGACGCAATCGTATGATTTTCTGCATCTTTTCCGTCAGGTTTTGATGTTTTTGCATTTTTTGTGTCAATTTCTAAAGTTAATTCCGCTTCACACCGCACGCCCGACACTTTCTTAAATTCCATTCCCGATGCATAGAATCCACACAAAGCCGGAACGATCGGCACAAACCGGTGCCCGAGTTCTTTTAAAACCGGTATCATGGAACCGTCACTGCCAAGCTTCGGTGCTGCGAGAAGTCCACAGGCAACGATTACTTTGCGAGCCTTATATACCCCGGTGCTTGTCGCTACCGCAAAGCCCACATAATCTTCTGTCAGTCCCTGCACCTGACAGCCACACACAACAGTAATGTTCAACCGCTCCAGCTCCATCTGCATCGCTTCCACAACAGACAATGCCTGTCCCGAATTCGGATAATAATAGCCGTTCTTCGCCTTCGGCCAGATGCCAAGTTCCCGAAAGAACGCTATCGTATCGTCTCTGTCAAACTGTGACCGGATATCGGAAAGCAGCGCCTTATCTCCATGATAACACTCCGCAGTCATATATTCGTTTGTATAATTGCACTTGCCGTTGCCGGTCGCAAGAATCTTTTTGCCGACTTTATCCATATGTTCAAGGACTAGAACCGACCTGCCGCGTCTGGCAGCCGTAATCGCCGCCATCATACCGGACGCGCCCGCTCCGATCACAATTACATCCTTGATCTGTGACTGTTTTTTACTCATAATCCACCATTTTCAACCTATTAAACCAATTAAATATTCTATCATATCAGCCTGATTTCTTCAACCTTCGGCAATGAGAAGCTCTCGCAATAAAAAATCCCTTACAGCCACCATACTGTAAGGAACTTTTGAATCAATATTTGCATTTCAGCGAGAATTCCCGATCCTGTACAAACTGCGCGGTATTGTATAGAATTAACACATCCGTAGGTGCAAAGGAATCAATTAATGCCCGGCAGCCGATATTAAGCTGTCTTAAGTCGACAACGATCAGGTTCTCATAATCCTCTGCAAGAAACGGGATCATACAGTTGGCAAATGAATCCTTGATGACAAGAAGCGTCTTCCCATTCTTTTCTCCGCCGGAAATCTGGATGATCGCCTGATTTCCGCCGGTAAAGTAACTGTATTTATCATCTTTTTCAAGAAAAGACGGATCAAAAAGCGTTGTAAGATCGGTTTCTCCCATATTATAGAGGATATCAAGCTTTGCCTCCGGTTCATACGCTTCGATCGTATCCTTGCGGGAAGCCTGATGCACCTTTGCATAGGTTGTCCCCAGAAAATCATCGCTGACCGTAACAAATTCATGCTTTTTCTCCGCCAGATTTTCGTCCATTCCAACGGCTTTCAAATATGCTTGATACCCATACCACGCACCAAGCGTTGTCCAATGGTGATCCGTACGGTAATAGATATCCTCATCTGCATGTTGTTCCAGCGTCTTCTGCACCGGAACCATAACATGATCCGCAAGCGCTCCAAGCTTATCGTTCATCGCATCATACAGCTTCTGTTCGTCATAAGTCGGTGCACAAAACGGAAGTTTTTCCTGAAGCACCCATGTCTTGGTCGGAACAAGCATGACATGCACACGGTAGTCCTCTGCAATATCCTTTACCAGCTTTGCAAGAGCATTCTCATTCTTTGCCGCCTGCTTCGTATCAAAATCCGAATCCGGATAATATTCAAGAAGATAATCATCCTTCCCGAAATAGACACCGTTGCTTATCGTTTTCCCCATAAGGCGTGAGGCATCTGTCTGCACCTGAACCCAGCGGTCTCTTCCCGGAAACTGATCACTTAAATAGGTCTCATATTTTTTCTGAAACGTTCCCTTTTTTACTGCTTTGGCAGTAAGCTCTGGCATCGTCTGAAGTTCACGCTTCTCAATCGTGGAATAACTCTTATCTTCCGCCGCGATCCCCTTTGCCGCAAGACCGAAAAGGATGCATGCAAAAACGATAACCGGCAATAAATAATTCAGTTTTTTCATTGTCTCCTCCTGACTGGTCTAAAATCGGAAATACAAAAACGGATTATACGTTCCGTTCACCAGATACGCAATCGAAAGAAGCAGGATGCCCGCCACGTAAATACTCATACATAGAGAGGTTACGATACCATCTTTTTTCATGCATTTGGTAACCAATCGTTTTGGTAATGATGTACATCCGACAACCATAATGAAAAGAAGACCGATATTGCTCACCAGAAGATACAGGCTCTCCCAGCTGATCAGTCCTCCGCTGCCGATTCCGGCCATCGCTTTCAGATAAACACGATGTCCATGTATATCCTCCCACGCAAAAAGCAGCCAGCCAAAATAAATAACAATCAGCGCATAGATATGGGAAACCGCCCGCGGAAGCTTCTGTAACGCTTTGAGCAGCCACGTCTTTTCCATGATCAGGAAAAAGCAGAAATAAAGTCCCCACAACACAAAATTCACGCTCGCTCCGTGCCAGAGTCCCGTCAGAAACCACACAACAAAGATATTGAAAAAGGTGCGTCCCATTCCTTTTTTGCTTCCTCCGAGCGGGATATAAACATATTCCTTAAACCAGCTTCCGAGCGAAATATGCCAGCGTCTCCAGAATTCTGTGATACTTTTTGATTCATACGGATGATCAAAATTCTCAGGAATCTCAAACCCAAAGATTGCCATCAGACCGATCGCCATATCCGAATATCCGGAGAAGTCGAAGTAGATCTGAAACATAAATGCAAGGATACCAAACCATGCCGAAAGCGTTGTCATACCAGACGCATGATAACCGGTGACCGTTGCAAAGATTTCACCTGCCTGATTCGCGATCAGTACCTTTTTCCCGAGACCACACGCAAACCGGACGACACCATAGCGGATCCGTTCCATCTGAACCGTTCTTTGGCGAAGCTGCTTTGCAATATCCGAATATCTTACGATCGGTCCCGCGATCAGCTGCGGAAAAAGCGATATGTATGCACCAAAATTGATCGGATTCTTCTCTGTCTTCGCCTTGCCACGGTAGACATCGATCGTATAGGACATGGACTGGAACGTATAGAATGAGATTCCGATCGGAAGCGCATATTTTCCGGCATATTTAAAAAGTGCCAGAAGCGACAGATTGATCACAACGGATAATCCGACAAATATCTTTGCGATACCACGCCGCTGTCTGTTCATAAAGTAGCCTGCAAGCCCGCCATTCACATAATCCACTACGGTCGAGAATAACATAAGCCAGATATAGACCGGCTCACCCCACGCATAAAATGCCAGGCTGAACACGAAAAGAACAAGGTTACGCCATGTGTTCTTCATGCAGCCCGGCACTAAAAAATATACGATCAGGACGAGTGGCAGAAAACGGGTTAAAAACACAATACTGCTAAATACCATCTTTTACCTCTCCATCTGAACTATTTGTAAAGCTTATTGATTGCTTTTACCGCTTTTTCATTCTGTTTCTTATATGCGGCAAGGGCTTTTGCTTCACCCTGTTCCTCGGTCTTATTGTCGATGCTTCCTAATACAAAAAAGCACACGTAGTTACCTTTGACATAAATTTTCGATGCCTGCAGCTTCGTCTGGTTTGCCGGATACTGCATGGTATCTTCTATGAGTGCTTTCTGATATTTGACCAGTGCACTTTTGATCTTCTTCTTGGAAGAAGCATTTTTGGCTTTCACAATGATCAGTTCATCACAATGGACGCTCATCATCGGACGTTCTGCAACAATTCCGCTGTACCAGCTGCTCTTCAGACCATAAACCTCATTTGCCTCTTCTTTTCCAAGCTTTACATTCGGAATATAGTCGTCCCCATACGCCGCCTTTACAGCCTTATACACCTTATTGAGAGAAGGTGCTTTCTTTTTCTTTGCCTTTTTGGCGCTCTTTGTTGCTGCCTCTACCCGGATCGGTTCACTGACAGGAACAAAAACAGTTGCAGCCTCTGTTACACATAAGCATGCGATCAGCATTGCCAATAATTTTTTCTTCATCATTTTCTCCTTTATCTTCCGGTACTTAACCCCCAAATTTTTGTCTCTTATGTGCATTCACTGTATCATATTTTTCGCCCAAAGTCACGTTTAGTTGAAACGAATCTATGTTTTTAATAAATACATGTTTGTGGCTCAACTCGAATAGCTTTCCAGAAAATCATACATGCCGGCCTCTGTCATAAATCCGATTCCGTGCTGCGCCTGTTGCCGGATTGGTTCCGACAATGCTTCTTCTTTTATTCCGGTTTCAAAATACACGGTTTCTCCGTCTGACTCAAAAATCACCAGTCTTTCATCCACAATACGCGCAATAAAACGAAACTGTTTCACATGATCCGTATTTACAATGACCGAAGCATCCTCTGTCTCCGCAAGCTGTGTTACGTTCGTCTCCGGTACCGGCGCGTCCTTTGATCTCTTTGCCATCACAAACAGGATAACGGCACAAACAATGAAAATAAAAACTAAAATGCAGATACTTACTTTACGATTCATATTATCACCCCAAATAAGTATCTGCATTTTACGTTGGAATATTCAGCCAACTTTATTTATATATGATTTTATTTTAACAGGTGCAATTTCTTTGCAATTCGCACAAGCAGCGCGCCCTTCGGGAAACGAAGTATTTCCTCCTCGCTCAGTCCCTTACACAGCAACAGCGTTACCGCATAAACAATCATCGCAACTAAGATTGCAAGGATCGTTGCGATTGCATTGCTCTTGATCACAAGGTAGATTCCCTTGTATACGAAAAATGCCACAACACCCATGATTGCCGATGCGATCGCCGGAATAACGAATGTCTTGACGATCTCCTGCTTATATCCGCTGTACTTGCGGATTGCATGCGAATTCAAAATGCACATCACAAACGCAAAAAACATATTTGCGATCACGACCGCGTAAATATTGAGTCTAAAGAATAACATCAACAGGATCAATACGATCACATGTGCCACAAGCGCGATCGCCGCATTGATCACCGGAATCTTTAACCGATTGATTCCCTGCAACAGTCCGTTCGAGAGCGTCGACATCGCATAGAATACGACCGCCATCGCTCCGACCCACATCATTGATGCGGCCATACCTGCTGTCTGAACAGTTCCCGGGAACAAAAGCTTAAAGATCGGTTCGCCGAGTGCAGCAAGTCCGATCGCACACGGAAATGCGATCACCATAACAAAACGGCTCGCCGCATTGATCTGGCTTCGTACACTCTCCATATCATCTGCCGCAAAAGATGCAGTCAGTGTCGGTACGGATGATGCAGCCATCGCAGAGGCAATGGAGATCGGCACATTGATCAGCAGCTTATATTTTCCGGAGAACACGCCCCACCACAGATCGATCTGATGATCCGTGTATCCCTGTAACAGTGCAACATTCTTAAAAATACCCTGATCGATGATTCCGCTGATATTGTACACCGTTGTGCTCAAAAGCACCGGAATGATCGTAATGATCAGCACCTTGAGTGTATAAGAAAACGGATCAACCTTGACGTTGCGCTCTCTTCGCATCTGCCGCTTGAACACATGCATATACGCAAAGAAAATAAATAATACAAAAAGCAAAGCAGCAACCGAACCGAGATTGGTTCCGAGTGTTCCACCTGCCGCTCCGTATGCAGCTCCGTAGTGTTCCGTATCGCCGAGCACTGCGCCGATCTTCCTTCCGTATCCGGTCAGCACATAAGCCGCCCAGACACTGATAATCGCATTAACGATCTGCTCAATGATCTGTGAGATTGCAGACGGCATCATCGTACCGAGTCCCTGGAAGAAACCTCTGAGCACACCGAGTACCGCAACTACGATCAGTGCCGGACCTAAGATTTTAAGTGCAAACACACTGTACGGGGTCTTTAAGAGCGTTCCCGTAAAGAACTCCGCACCAAAATAGACCACAAGGGATGCGATGGTTCCCACAACAAGTGCGAAGATCAACGCCCCCTTTAGCACCTGATACGATGCTTTGTACTGTCCCTTTGCCACCTTTGCCGATACTGTTTTCGACACAGCAAGTGGAAGACTGTACGATGAAATGATCAATATAACATTGTAAACATCAAATGCACAGCTGTAATATCCATTGCCGACATCTCCGAGGATTGAATTCATCGGAATACGGTAGACCAGTCCGATGATTCGGCTGATAATGGACGCTACTGCAAGGATCGAACCCTGTACCAGGAAATTCGTTCCGCCTCTTTTTGATTTACCCATAAACTAACCTCAACGCCCGCGTCGCGGGTGCCTTACTATTTTTGAAATTCTTCTTTCGTACTGTAGATGATATTATTGCCGGAACGGCTGTTCTCCGAGATTTCCACCCATGTCTTGCCCGGATTCAAGACGATCTCGTTGCCATCCGCATCATAATATCTGGTCTTGTCCGTAGACGACGCACGTTTCCACGTAATATCAATTGCCTTTCCGTTGGTAATATATTTTCCGGTTCCGCCGGACAGATAATCGATATCAAGCGTTCCGTTATTGGAATCCTTGAGCGAGCTGTAACAGTTCTGAATGATAATATTCTTGACCGCAAGCTGCTCTCCGGTCGCTCCGTCCACCTGTTTGTCGCCAAACTCATAGCGGTAATACAGACCATCCTCTTCATTGTATAAAAACCAAGGCTTCGCGTCAACATAATACATCTTTACAGCAGCCGCGTCCACCCCATTTTCGAGAAGATTCGGTACATCCTCTGTTGTAAACTGATAATGTGGCTCGTAATCCTGCGAAAGCTTACTCTCATATCCATATGTTTCGATACCGGAAACAAGGTTGGCTCCGGTTGTATAGAGATTGTGCGGTGCCTTACGGCTGTTGTCACGATAATAGAATGCTCCGCCTTTTCCGGTAATTCCATCAACATTGTCAATAAAAGAACTGTTTAAGACATCCAACGCATACTTGCTCTCTCCCGCATGGAAATAGACCGCGCCGAACTCCTTTGCAAAATACACATAGTACAGACGGCAGCTTCGCACATTGCCGACTTTTTCAAGGTCTGCAAAATCCTGATAGATTGCCATAAGGCGGGTGATTCCACCCTCCACCGGGCACTCATAGATCACATCCGCATGAGACAGTCCGTACTGTGGCAATGTCACATGGGTATTCTCTGTCATGACCGCTACCGGACGATTGTATGCCAGCTTCTCATCGATCCACTCGCCGGTATAAAAGCTACGCTGCTCGCCCTCATGTGTCTCGATCTGCGTCTCAGTCTCCGGCTCGATGACCACTTCGGTCTGCGTCTCGGTCGGGACAACCGGTGCCTCTTCCTTCTTTTTGCAGGCAGTCACACCGAGCACAAGGCACAATAATATGCCAAAATAGATCATATGTTTTTTCATTCCACTTACTCCTTATGCATTTTCTCGCAGAATATTCATAGCTTCAAGAATTTCCTTCTGCTTTGGTTCCATGATTGCGGCGTCTTCCGGCTCGATATGGTCGTAACCGAACAGATGCAGCATGCTGTGCACGATCAGAAACGCAAATTCGCGTTTTTCACTGTGCCCGTATTCCCTGGCCTGTTCCTTCACCTTATCCACCGAAATAATGATATCTCCAAGCATTGCCTCTCCGGTGTCCGGATTAAAATCATCATCACTCTCCGAGTCAAGAAACGAAAAATCGCCCGCTTTCTCGTAAGAAAGCATCGGAAACGACAATACATCCGTCGGCCGGTCGATCTGCCGGTATTCACGGTTGATCACATGGATTCCCTCATTGTCAGTGAGTGTCAGATTTACTTCCGCCTCATACGGAAAACCCTCATGTTCAATGCAGAATAAAATCACATTCTCCGCCAGCTTCGCGTAATCAAAATCAAACGAAACCGGACATTCCTCTTCCAGATAAAAACTCATTGTAAAACTCCTTTCCTGGCAAGAAATTCACGAACATTCAAAAACTGGTTCATACTCATTCCCGATGCGTCATAAATCCCGCCTGCCGAGAACTCATTTAACGTCTGATAGATAAACATCTCCCTGTTCCACTGGCTGATTTTTACATCCAGCTCCATCGCCTCAAGCTTAATAAGAAGCGCATCCACCATATGTATGAGCGCCGATTCCGGTGTGGACGGCTTATTCTCCTGCCCGTTATACTCCGAGAGAATTAAGATAAGCGGTTCCGGAAAACAGAGTGCCTGTGCTTTTTGCAGCGCATTCTCAACATACGGTTCTCCGATCCAGCGTCCCATACGATAGTAAAAGCCCGCCGCAAGGCAGAGATTGGCATCGTAGCCGACTTCCTTTGCACAGGCGTACGCCACATCCGACACACGCTTGGAATGCCGGTACTCAATCATGGAGAAATCTTTGAGCGCTTTCACTTCCGAATAATCTTCGGACACGATATCCAGATACCGATTGCCTTTTTCCTCCTTCGTGGAATGCCACAGCCAGCCAAACACAAAATAAGCGGTCAGCGCGGTTACAACACCGTTCATCGCACCGTAAACAAATACATTTTTCGCCATCTCCTTATATGCGAGATAATATAGCACTCCCGGTACAATAACGCTGATAAACAGATACAAAAGCGAGATCCAGATGCGATACCGCTTTTCTTTCAGTCCCTGCGCAAGCACCGCAGCAAGCGTTGTCATCACGACAAAGCATGCCAGTGCGTAGAAACTGTCTCCAGTCGATAGTGTGAGCAGAATATCCCAAAAGATTCCCACCGAGACGGCGATCGTCACATTGGACACCGCACAGATCACGATCGGGATCAGCATGACCGGCCGAAACAGCTCCGGCAAAAACGTCATGCCGAAAATTAAGATACTGCAGACAACATAAGCGACTGCAAGCCGCACAAAGCTTGTCTGCGTATTGTCCGCGATCCTTCTGTTCCTGCGCTCATATTCCAGTTCAAATATATAGATCAGCACAAAAAGCATGTCCAGAAAGAACAGGCATAATCCCTCATCCAGATACAAATGTCCTCTTGTACATAATAAAAGCGTAAATCCGATGCTGTCGAGTGCAATCGCAACAAGAGACAGCATGCGATACAGATTAAACGGTTCTTTTGTCTTCATCGTCTCTCCTGCTTGTTTTTTCTTGCTGTATTGCTCTTCTTATTCTCGTAATCGTCATAGGCCTGCACGATCCTCTGTACAAGCGGATGACGCACGACATCCTTGCTCGTCAGCTCACAGATGCCGATCTCATCGATATTTTTCAAAACACGCAGCGCCACATCAAGTCCCGACTTTGCGCCCGGAGCAAGATCCTTCTGGGTTGCATCTCCGGTGATGACCGCCTTCGAGCCGAATCCGATTCTTGTTAAGAACATCTTCATCTGCGCAGGCGTCGTATTCTGTGCCTCGTCCAGAATGATAAATGCGTTGTCGAGCGTTCTTCCTCGCATGTAGGCAAGCGGAGCCACTTCGATCAGGCCTTTTTCCATATTCTTCTGAAAACTCTCCGCTCCCATGATCTGATACAGGGCATCATAAAGTGGGCGCAGATACGGATCTACCTTGCTCTGCAGATCCCCCGGAAGGAAACCGAGCTTCTCACCGGCCTCGATTGCCGGACGTGTCAGAATGATGCGTCCCACTTCCTCATTTTTAAAAGCCGTAATCGCCATCGCCATTGCAAGGTAGGTCTTACCGGTTCCTGCCGGGCCCATACCGAATACGATCATTTTCTTTCGGATATTATCGACATACTTCTTCTGTCCGAGTGTCTTCGGCTTTACCGGCTTTCCAGCGATCGTGTGGCAGATCACATCGCGGTCGATCTCCACCATCGCATCTCCCTTGTGTTCCTGTAAGAGTGCCAGTGCATAATTTACATTCTGCTCCGTGATCACGTTGCCGCGCTCCGCAAGCTTTGCAAGCTGTCCGAACACTTCTGCAGCCCCGCTGATTGCCGCTTCACTGCCGATAATTTTAAGCTGATCCTCTCTTGCGATCACCGTCACGCCGAGCGCACGCTCGATCTTCTTTATATTGACATCAAACTGTCCAAATACATTCGCCATCTGCTCCGCCGGAATGCGAAGCGATACTTCATTCAAACTCATGGTGTATATCCTTCCCTACGCGACAAATAGTTCCTGTCGCTTATTGTTCTTCCTGCTCTGTGGTCGAGGCGACCGGGTCAGGCAGAATTTTGGTCGGCCGCTGCTTTGTGATCGATTCCTCCGCAGTCACCTTCCCGTATATATGATATTTCAACTCTATCTTTTCAATCATAACATTTTTATCGATAATTGAAACCCCATTTTGTTCCAAATTTGTAAGAAAATGATCCAAATGCTCGAGCGCAAGGCTTTTTGCGTCAGCAAAATCCAGTTTTTGCACCTGTTTTTGCTGCTCATACTCCGTAATCGTTCCGGTATAGACCGGCAGATAAAAGCTTTCCATCAGACAAAGCTGCCGGTTTTCTTCCACCACGGACGCACTATCGTAATCCGCATAAAACATCGGTGTGGTAAACTGGTGTGCACCAAACCTCACAAAATAGCGCACATGCTTCTGGCCCGTGCGTCTTGTTATAACATTCTCCAAAGCGATCCAGTCCTCATAGTCGTAGACTACTTTTCCGATAACATCGGCATCGGCTGTCTCATAATAATATTGCCGCACTTCTCCGTTATCATCCAGGATCTCCTGTTTTCCGGATACCAGTAGATCCCCCTCCTGTACCGTTTCTCCCGCCTTTACCGCTCCGATTCCTTTTCTTGTAATGACCGACACGATCTTCGCATCCTTTGTTGCCACAAGATCCATCGGTTCCCCGCTTCCCTTTACCACATTGCGATCCGAAGCAATCTTCTCCTGTATGCAGACAACCAGTTTCGTGCCTTTTTCATACACACTCGCCCAGATGATCGGATCGAAATCCTGACGAAGCGACAGTTCCAACGCATCGTTGTCGATCGATGCCCGCCCCGTGCCGTAGGAGATCTCCCTCTCATTCAGATAATTGAGCAGTGTATCTTCACTGAGTGACGTGTTTCCTACGAACTCAATCCTCCAGATCCGGCTCGAGAGAAAGCCGATCGCAACCATAGCGCAAAACAATACAACAAGAAAAACCTTTCTCTTCCGATAGCGGTGCAGCAAAAAAGGAAGACCTCTGCGCCTGCGGATACGGAAACGAACATGCGTCTTGCGAAACACCGGGCGCAGTGCATACAGATCCCTCACATACATGCTGGCATCGATTTTTCCTCTCTCCGACTCTCTGACATTCCATAACACAACTTCATGTCGTGTGCACAGATTCAAAAAACGCGACACATCGCTTCCGTAAAATTCAACCTGCAGCCATCCAGCAACAAACCGATACAGCATAAGCAACATTACAGAAATGTCACTCCTTCCAAATATCCCCGAATCTCAATGATGTCTTTTGTGAAACGCGGAATCACAAGTTCTCTTCCGGTAATACGGATACTGCCCCCATGCGCTGCGACAACGATCACCTCACGTCCATAGCGCACAAGTCCCCTGTGATTCGTAATGCATAGTGTCCGGTTTCCCTCCAGCGCCAGAAGCGGCAACCCTAAAAGAATGTCCTTCGGAAGCTCTAATGCATCGATCACGGAATGAGCATTCTGCGTATCCTTATTCTTTTTTTCTGTTGATTTCGAATTCGTTGCATGGCTTTTCATACTTAACTATATGAAAAGCAGAGTCGTCCTATGCGCAGCTTCTGTTATGGCATCGCCCGCACGTTTATTTATGATATGGTTCATGATTGATGATGCGATACGAGCGATATATCTGTTCCAGCAGGATCACACGCATCAACTGATGTGGAAATGTCATTCTCGAGAAACTGAGCTTATAATCCGCACGTCTCATGACCGCATCCGACAGCCCGAGCGATCCACCGATCACAAAATACACGTTGCTTTTGCCGGTTAATGCAAGCTGCTCTATCTTTTCGGACAATTCCACAGAATCCGGATTCTTTCCATCAATCGCAAGCGCAATCACATATCCGTCCTCACGGATTGCTTTTAAAATGCGCTCCCCTTCCCGATCCTTAACGATTGCACACTCGGTATCGGTTGCCTGTTCCTTCGTTTTCTCATCTGCGACCTCCGTAATCGCGAGATTGCAGTATCTGCTCAGTCGTTTGGTATATTCGGCCAACGCATCCCGATAAAATTTTTCTTTTACTTTTCCAACACATACAATTGTAATTTTCATACCATAATTTTACTATAGCCCTCTAACCGGCTCAACCCTTTTGTTCATTTCCGTTATAAAGATTTCAATGTTTTTCGAAAAAATAGGTGATAAGTGTATAAATTTCTTTGCGAAAATGCTATAATAGCAAAAAACAGGGGACTCCTGCTCAATACTATAATTTGTGAGGTAAGAAATCTTGAAAGAACTACAGGAACGTATCAAAAAAGACGGTATTGCAATTAATGAAGACATTTTAAAGGTTGACAGTTTTATCAATCATCAGGTTGATCCGGAACTGATGGCTCATATCGGACAGGAATTTGCAGAACACTTTAAGGATTGCGGAATCACGAAAGTCGCTACCATTGAAAGCTCCGGAATCGCGCCGGCACTGATGACGGCTCAGTGTATGGGACTTCCGCTCATCATCTTAAAGAAGCAGCCTTCCAAGGTCCTCAATGATAACCTTTTCCAGACGGAAGTAACTTCTTTTACCAAGGGAACCAGCTATGAGCTGACACTTTCTTCCAAATTTGTCAGTGAGAACGATCACGTTCTGATCATTGATGATTTTCTTGCCAACGGCGAAGCCGCTACCGGCGCAATTCGCTTGATCCGCAAAGCACACGCTACCGTAGGTGGTATCGGTATCCTGATCGAGAAGGCTTTCCAGCCTGGACATGACAAGCTTGTATCACAGGGATTTGATGTATACTCTCTTGCAAGAATCGGACATCTCGGAACAAACGAAATCGAATTTATTGATTAAGCTTTTTTACATAGAAACCGGCGCCATAAGGCGCCGGTTTTCTTTTAGCTATTCTGTTTTCTAATCCTGTGCAGACGCATCTGCCCCATCATCACTGTAATTTTCCGAATAATAGATAAAATTACCGCGATACGTATCGGAATATAAATTTGTCTTATTATCGATAAGGATAACCGACAATACATTGTTTCCTTCCGGAACCGTGATCGGCTGTGTATAGCGGCTGCTGGTTACGTTCGGTGTCGAACCGTCCCATGTGTAATATGCGCTGCATCCATCCGGAACGGTAACAGTGACCGTTGTCTCTACACCAAAGTCTCCTCCGTCCGGTGTTACGATCGGCATATCCGGAGCCGGAATGCTGATCGTGTACTCATTGGTCACAACCTCACTGTACACTTCTTTTTCATTCCTGCATACCGCCTTGATCATATAGGTCTTATTGTTCTCAGCCAGTTCGATCGGACCGGAATAGATAATTCCCCGCTCAATCGGATCCGTACCGTCGATGGTATAATAAATGCTGTAATCTCCGCTTGTCTTCAGTTCCACGGACTGTGCCGATTCATAGCTTCCACCCGGAATCGAGAATTCCGGAGGTGTTACCATATACGCAGAAAACAGATCCTTTAAGCTGTCATCCACCGCTTCGGAGAGTGTAAGAATCGCGTCGGTATTTTCCTGTTGCTCATAGATCGCGATCAGATTCTCACATGCGGTCCTGTTTTTGTTGTCTGCCTGAATCACTTCCTGATATAAAACCAGCGCCGAATCGTAATCCTTCTGTTGCATATAGATATCTGCAAGAGTGAGCCTTATGTCGATATTGTTCTTATCCAAAGCAAGCGCTCTCTCATAGTAACCGATTGCTTCCTCGACATTTTCGGAATTGTATGCTTTCTCCGCCATCTCAACCTGATAATCAAAGGAATTGTCATGACTTTTGCGGATACCGGATCCGACCAGAACGATCACAAGTACCAGTACCGCAATCACAGCGATCACACTGACGATAATAATCTTCTGCTTCTTTTTCTGATTCTGTTTCGTCTTTAAATCCTGTGGCTTCTTCGGTGCAGCATCATGGCTCTCCCCGGCAGATGCACGCTTTGTCGCTTTCTGTCCGGTCAATGCAATATCTTCGGCATTCTCCTGCGTGAGAACCGCTTTCAGATAATCATCATCATAGACATTATAATCCGGTACGATCTGTACCTCTTTTCCGCAATTCGGGCAGAACAGGCTGCCCTCTTTTAATTCACTGCCGCAATAAATGCATTTCATAGCCTAATCCCCTTTATTTTATGAATAGAGCTTCATTGCCTCAACACAATTATGCATCAGCATCGCGATCGTCATAGGTCCGACACCGCCCGGAACCGGTGTGATATAAGACGCGATCGGTTCAACCTCGTCAAACTTCACATCACCGCATAGCTTGTTATTTTCATCGCGATGGATTCCGACATCGATCACAACCGCTCCGTCTTTGACATATTCCTTACCGATGAACTGTGGCTTTCCGATCGCCACAATCAGAATATCGGCTTCCTTGCAGATTTCCTCAAGGTTCTTTGTATGCGAATGGCAGATTGTAACAGTCGCATTTTCACGGAGCATCAGAAGAGACATCGGCTTGCCGACAATGTTGCTTCGTCCCACAACGACACAATGCTTGCCGTCCATCTCAATATTGCTGCGTTTCAAAAGCTGGATGATGCCTGCCGGTGTACAGGAAACAAAGCCCTGCTCACCGATCACAAGCGCACCGACATTCTGCGGATGGAAACCATCCACATCCTTCTTCGGCGAGATTGCTTTGATCACATGATCCTCATTGATATGCTTCGGTAACGGAAGCTGACAGAGGATACCATGAACATTCCCATCTTTATTTAACTTATCAATAATGCCAAGCAGTTCCTCCTCGGTCGTCTCCTCCGGGAGCTCATAGGCAAGGGATTCGATTCCGATATAGGCACATGCTTTCTTCTTATTTCCGACATATACACAATATGCAGGATCATTGCCGACCTGAATAACCGCAAGGCAGCATTTTCTTCCCTGTGCGGCAAGAGATGCCACTTCTTCCTTTAATTCTTCCTTGATATCTTTTGAAATCTGTTTTCCATCAATTAATTTTGCCATGCTATCTCCTTAAAAAAGTCCTGTGATCACACCTTCATCATTGACATCAATCTGGTAAGCGGCCGGCTTCTTCGGAAGTCCCGGCATTGTCATGATCGAACCGTTGATTGCAACAACAAATTCCGCTCCTGCGGATACATATACCTCGCGGACATTGATCGTAAATCCGCTCGGACGGCCAAGTTTCTTTG
>CAKRKX010000012.1 GCA_934358675.1 uncultured Agathobacter sp.
CCAGTCTCATGTACATGATTGGCAAGATATGCAATTCTCTCATCCAACACTTCTATATACCAATTCAAATACTGTACCGCCTGTTTTCGATTCATCTTCGCAAACGGAACCGTCTCGAATGGTAATTGCATTTCACGATAATCACATTCCATCATAAAAATTTCTCACCTTTCTACAATTTTATAATCAATTCCATGTTCCTTCAAATAATCAAGCAATGATTGAGTAGCACCTACTCTCCTCTTTTCATAGTTATTTATAGATATAAAATATCCCTCTTTATTTATAAAAGCCATGGATGATTTTGCCATATATTTGCCATTCTTGTCGTTTTATATAAACGCACAAAAAGAACCCGAGAAGTCTATCACAAACTTCCCGGGTTCCCGGTTTGAATTCATCAATTTTAAAAATTACTGCTGATTTTCTTTCTTTGTATGATGCTTTGCCTGACGGTTGATCAGACGCTCGATCAGTTCTACCGACTCCTCGATACCGTAGCATGCACTGTTGATGCACAGATCATAGTTGATCGCATCGCCCCAATGCTTTCCTGTATAGGAATGATAGTAATTCTGATGCTTATGATCCATCTTACGGATCATGGAGATTGCCTGCTTGATGTCCATATTCTTGACTTCCATCATACGGCTTACACGCTGCGCAAACGGAGCGGTAATAAAGATACTGATGTGCGGAATGTGCTGACCGGTCAGTACGACATCCGCACAGCGTCCGATGACGATCATATCTTCTTTCTTGGCAAGCTCACAGATGAGATCACTCTGTTCAAAGAACAAAGCATCCTGCTTGGACAGACCGTGATAGCGGCTGAAAGAACTCGTCTTCTCGATATCCGCACCGAACTTCTTCTCATCTCTACGTGTGATGATCTGGTTTAATACCGCTTCATCATAGTAGTTGATGTGCAGGGATTCGGATAAGGCGAATCCGATGTCGGTTCCCGCACTACCGCTGGAACGGCTGATACAGATAACCAGATGATCCTCGTCCGAGAACTTCTTACTTAAAATGGAAGAGTTCATATCCGCCAGATCCTGATCGACGATATCGACCGAACCGAAGCTCTCCGGGATCGCCATAATCTCTTCATAGATCTCATTGTACTCCACCATCATCTCATGGCGAAGGTCTTTGTTGCGAATCGTTCTTGCCATATTACCGATTAAGGCAAACTCACTACGAAGGATGTGTCCCTGAGGATTTGTCTCGATCAAAAAAGCAAGATCCTCAATCGTACGCTTACGGTTACCGGAAAGCGTACGTCCCAGTTCCGAACCGGAAGACTTATATACCTTAGCATCCAGTTCGTAGATTCTGGTAGCTAACTGCAGACTTTTTTCATGATCAATTTTCATAGTCTTCTACCTCCTACAAAAAGAATACCAATGTGTCAATAATAAACAATGGAACAAGGAACTTCAGCGAGCAAAGCATGTAGCCGAAGAATGACGGCATCTTGATACCGTTCTCATCCGAAATGGACTTCACCATAAAGTTCGGTGCATTTCCAATATAGGTATTCGCACCCATAAATACCGCACCACAGGAGATTGCCATCAGCATCTTGACCGCGATCGTTCCAACGGTTGTGGCGATGCCGCTTGTTGCTCCGAGTGTTCCTGCAGTCGTCAGGAATACCAGATAGGTCGGTGTATTGTCGAGGAAACTTGACAGTGCGCCGGTTGCCCAGAACATCTCAAGCGGATTGGTAAGTCCGAGTTCTGCACCTTTTGCCTTTAAAATCATAAGCGCCGGCTGCATGGTGATAAAGATACCGACAAACAGTACCGCAACCTCCTCGATCGCGCCCCACGTAAAATGGTTCTTGGTTCTGACTTCCGACTTCGTTGTCTTAAAGGACAAAAGCGCAGCCAGCAAAATAATTGCAATCTCGATCAGTGAAGGATAACTCAACTGAACCTCTCCAAAAATATGGATTCCGAGTACATTTCCCGAAGCATCCTGAAATGCCGGAAGCGTCGGAAGCGTGCCGCTTAAGATAACAGCAGCTACAATCATTACCATGAAAATAATATTGTGAAGACCATTGACTTTGAACTCGGTCTTAGGTTTTGAGATATCCGGTCTCATACCTATCGCAATATCTCTTCTGTAGGCTCTGCGGTCCAGAAAATAAAATACGGTAAGCATAATTACCATATTAAAAATCAGAATCGGGAACAGATGCATGCTCCAGAAGAACGGAACGCCTCGCATAAATCCCATCAGAAGCGGCGGATCACCGATCGGTGTCAGGCAGCCTCCCATATTAGAAATAAGGAAGATGAAGAACACCATAATGTGACTCTTGTTCTTTCTCCACGAGTTCATCTTAATCATCGGACGAACAAGAAGCATACTTGCTCCGGTTGTACCGATGCAACTGGAAAGTAACGTACCGATTGCCAGAAGACCGGTGTTCATTCTCGGCGATCCGACAAAATCTCCTTCCAGATTAATGTTGCCGGATACACAAAAGAGTCCAAACAACAATACAATAAATGTCAAATAATCATTAACAATGCAATCAAGCACTGTCTCCGCAGCATTTCCTGCTCCATATTTCACTGCAAACGGAATGATAAAAAGCAGCGACCATGCAATAACCGCCCATGGACGATTTTTCTCCCACCACTCACCTTTTACAAGCGGAAGAATAGCAATACAAAGCAGCAGGCCTGCAAACGGAATACATAGCCAAAGTGGTATATTTCCCATGACCATTACCTCCTTTAAATCTCTGTCTATTTTACACCCGAGTTTTTTAAAATGAAACTGTATATTTGTTAGAATTTTAACAATATATTTAGAATTTTTTTAGCATTTTTCCTATATATTTTAAAAGTACATTTTTGTAATAAAAAAGCGCTATAGCAGCTATCATTTTCTGATATGTTCCCTCATTTTAACATGAAAAGAGCCCCATCCTTTCGGAAGGGACTCTTTTCGAGGAGTTTAGTTATGAAAATGTTTATTAAATAAAAAGGGAATAATGTAAAGGAATGATTTCCGTTTACAAGATATAGTATATGCACAAATTGTGTCCTTAATATGTCCTTTTTCAAAAAGATTTATTAATTCACCCGATTTTAGTTAATATTTTTTTTAGATTCGTGACAACATTGTTTACATTTCTAGCAACATTTTACACAATTCGACTTTTCCCCCATCTGCAAGGCTGTTTTCAAAGCAGATTGTGCCTTCACGTGTTTCCTCGCGCAACAATCCCGCCCCGGAAAGTCTCCTGCGCATCTCACGCGCCGTACCCTCTCCTCCGTCAAAGATACGAACGGATTCGCCGAGCACTTTCTGAATCTGCTCCCGCACAAACGGATAATGTGTACAACCGAGTACCGCCGCATCCACTCTGTGATTGCTGTAAGAATAAAGAAGCTCGTTCAAATACTTTTTCAAGTCTTCCCCATTGATATCCCCACGCTCCACGAAATCCATCAGTCCCGGACACGGAAGCGGAATGATCGTTGCGTCCTGCGCGTAGCGATCCATCAGTTTATGAAACTTCTCCGCGTGGATCGTCATCGGGGTTGCCATCACAAGCACGCGCGGATGATCCATACAAAACACAGCCGGTTTGACTGCCGGTTCAATTCCCACGATTGGAATATACGGATACATTTCTCTCAGTTTACGCACGGCTGCGGATGTCGCTGTATTGCAGGCAACCACAAGTCCCTTGGCTCCCTGATCAAACAGCTGCTTTGCACAGTTGATCGTCAGTTCGCGCACCACCGTTTGTTCTTTCATGCCATACGGCGCATTTTTCGAATCTCCAAAATATATGTAATCTTCCTGCGGCATGATCTTCACCAGCTCGCGCAATACACTGATTCCGCCGACGCCGGAATCAAATACCGCGATCGGATTCTGTTTCTGTAATGAATAAGCCAAGAAGCACACTTCCTTTCCAAAAATAAACAATTCTTTCTTTATAGTAAACTCTATGCTATAATCATTTTATACACAATTGACAAGAGGAGGCAAGTTATGGCAACAGAAGAAGGTCTTTTCGGAAAATACAAGCAATGTGAATTTTGCGGTCGTCCTCTTCCGAATGATTATGACGGTACTTTGTGTCCGCGTTGTAAAGATAATCAGCTATTTCACGATGTCAAAGAATTCATCCGTGCCAATCAGGTGAACGAATACGAAGTTGCTGATCATTTCGGCATCCCGCTCAAACAGGTCAAGGTCTGGATTCGTGAGGGGCGTATCGAATACAATACCAACACCTCCACGAACACGATCTCCGGTATGCATTGTCAGCATTGCGGCGCTCCGGTCACCTTCGGCTCGCTTTGTCCAAAATGCCTGAAACTGTTGAACGGCGGACGCGGTACTGCCTCCGCAACGGTCTCCCCGAACACCAAGATGCATTATCTCGACAACGAGTGACCGTCATAACACGCTCCTTAAAATAAATACACGTAAACATAATACATGCACAACAGAACTCTGTTGTGCATGTTTTTGCTTCCTCTTATGCCTGTCCGCGGCGGACAACTTTCTGTGCGTACTTAACCTGTACGGCATCGAGATATTCATCATCCGGCTCATACTTGATCAGTAATGTCGTATTGGCATCCTTCCTGACCACAAGATCATAATACGGCGCTCCCTTCTTATGGGAGGTGTAATCCTTTACCTTAATGCTTCTGTCATTCTCATAATTATATACGCTGCGGTCTCCCCCCGGAGCAAGTGCGATCACATCATTCATGTTATACACTTCCAACGTCTTACGATGACTCTTGTTCATGATTCTCGCGAATCGAACTTCCCCGTCAAAATAAGAATATTCGTATTCCATATAAAAACGGAATGTAAGTACATACCATAAAAGTGCAAATACGATAAATAAAATAGCAAAGATCGCGCTTCCGCATGCCAGCAGCATACATCCTACGCCAAGCAGTAATGAAACAACCGATGCGAGTTTCGCCCAAAGAGGCTTACGAACCGGTGTTAAAACAAATACTTCATACATTTTTTGTTCTCCTTTGAATAAACTTCTTATATTATACCATATTTATACGTTTTTTCTATAAGATTATACTTTTTTAAGAAAGTATCGGCTTTTTCCCGAAGTCAAAAACTTATCTGAAACTTCTTTCAAAAAAATATTGACATCCGGATACATTTCCCGTATAATAATCAATGTTCCGCGTGAGTGAGACATGCCTAGTTAGCTCAGTTGGTAGAGCAGAGGACTGAAAATCCTCGTGTCTCTGGTTCGATTCCGGAACTAGGCATTTTGCGGGTGTAGTTCAATGGTAGAACACCAGCCTTCCAAGCTGGATACGTGGGTTCGATTCCCATCACCCGCTCTTCTATAAGAGTGATGAAGAAGTTGCATGATGCAGCTTCTTTTTTTACGCGATGCAACGAGCCAAAGTCCGTGCTTGCACGAGACCCTGGCGACTGCCGTGATAACCTGAGAAGCTCGCGAAGCGTGCTTCTCACAGTTACGCGAGCAACAAGCCACATTAAAAAACGACCTTGAGAAGTAATTCTCAAGGTCGTTTTACATTCGTTTATGTAACTATGTAAGGATTAGAATAAATCAACTCTTCCTGTATGCTTGTCGTTGATGACATAATATGCTGCATACTCTTCCGGCTTAACATAGATGTTCAGCTTCTTAATGGTTCCAACTCTGTGTCCATCTGCTGCGAACTGTGCCTTAACACGCTCCTCAACAGTCTCTGTTGTAACCTCAAGGTTCTGGAACTGAACGGTAATCTCAGGCTTTAATGCTTCCTTAACAGCCTTCTTAGCTGCCTTAGCCTTTGTCTCAGCCTTCTTAACTGTTTTCTTAACAGTCTGCTCTGCTGCGTCTTTTGTCTTCTCTGCAACAGTCTGTGTCTTCTCAACAGTCTTCTCTGCTACGTCAGCTGCCTTTGCTGCAACGTCCTTAGCGGTCTTCTCAGCAACATCTGCTGTCTTTGTTACAACAGCCTGTGCCTTCTTTGTAACGTCCTGAACTGCGTCTTTAACTTCTGCCTTAACTTCCGGAGTCTTTACTAACTTTGCGTTCGAACTTGCTTTGTTTAATTTTTTGTTCTGCATCATCTTGTCCTCCCACGGATTATTCACATACTAAAAACTTTTCAATTGCTACAAGTGCTTCCTGCTCATCTTTTCCTTCCGTAACAATGTCAACAGACATTCCCTCAGATGGATTAAACGCCATGATACCCATAATGCTTTTCGCATTAATACGACGGTTATCGCTCTCTAATATGATATCACTGTCAAACTTACATGCAACCTGAACCAACTCGGCGATTGGATTATCATGTTCTTCAGCCACATTAGAAACGATCACATTTTTCTTACTCATACGCTCTCCCTTTCCAACTCTGTGTAACACATAAAAAAAATATAGCTCACTTTTTCATCATTTGCAAGATACGAACCTGATTTCTGTTAAATCTTCACGAAGAGAACCCGAAACCTCATAGGTTATTGTTCATTTTCACAACGAGAAATATCATTTTTCTTACTCATCTGTCCAGATAAGTAAAAAACAGATTTCCCGCCTTCGTAAACATTTCATCTGCCGCATCAATACTCATGGACTTTGTCGCATGATCCGTCGGATCAAAATAGTAAATATTGGTCTGTGAATATCCGGTCACAAGAACCGCACTCCTGCTTCCTGTCATCGCAAAAACAGGGCTTCCCTGACTGACATAGAACAGAATTTCATCCACCGTACAGTCCGACACATCCAGTACCACTGAATCCTTTAAAGTATCCTCGAGGACACTCTTCGGCGTCGCACCATTATCGACAAGCTGCTTTACGCTAAGTCCCGCACCCCGATAGTCCAGCATCGCACTGACGGCCTGCACAACGGAGGATGCGTTCTTGTCCGCGTTGTTTACCTTCAATCCGGAAAAAGCGTTCTGTATGCTCTTGCGCGCGCGCATCCATACATACTGCTGGTTATTATCCACAACCACGCCAAGATTTTCATTCGCACACAGGATCGCGTCTGCGATATGGTCCGTTGCCAGAACAACATCGCCTTTTTCGTATACATAGAACCGTTCCTGGTTCGTGTTATCCTCAAATGTGAGTGTGCGCGGCTCCTCCAGAAGCACCAGCTTGGAGGTGATCATCTTCGTTTTTTTCGTATCCACACTGTTTTTCATCACAAGCTGATACTGTGTCTCTTTCAGTTCCGTGGCAGTCGATTCCACGGAAAGTTTCGTAACCGTATCCGCCTCACGGTTCATGATCGTGTCGGTACCGGACGCAAGATACTGTTCGCCAGACTTCTTCATCAGCTGCACCGTCACCGTGTAATCTTCAACGCTGATGCTCTCCACACGTCCCCTGGAAGGCTGGTAGGTCTTGATGATCTCATGGCTGTCATCGGACGTTGCCATGATCTTGAGTGATTTCATCGGGAACTGTGTATTTCCCGCTTCGCCCACACGGACCTCATCCGACTTTGCAATACCATAGATGAAATCGTTGTCGATGAATCCAAGCGGCCGCAGATACGAATCGCTCGATTCCGAGATCTTATAGCTGGATCCGTTATTCAGATTCATCAGCTGGATCGAGGCGCTGGCATACTCCTGATCGGCATCCACCCATGCAAAATACTGGTTGGACTGGGAGATCTTGTAGCAATTCTCCTTCAGTCCGTCAACAAGCACCTTGGTCGAAAGCGAATCCAGATCCACCTGATAGAGCTTCTCATCCAGGATCAGATAGAGCATTCCCTGCTCGTTTACATACATCAGCTGTCCCATCTGTGCCTTTAAAATCTCATACGAGGTATCCGACGGAATAAACACTTCTTCCTCAATCGTCTGAACCAGACCATCATAATGATATACAGCCGTTCCGACTTCGCCCTCATGCTCGCCACGGTTCATGTAACCGTACACCACGAAATCCACGCTGCCCGCCTCATCGACACGTGCAATCTTGATGTCGTGCTGATCCCAGTTGTCGCGCGCCTCCACGCCCTCCGTCTTGCGGAAGCTGAACACCTGCACGATCTTGTTGTTCACACGGTCAAAGCACCAGAGTTCTCCCTGCTGCACGAATGCGATCACATCGCCGGTCTTACTGATCTCATAATCGATATTGGCATTGCGGATACCAAGCTGGATCGCATTGTCTCCGTTAAAGAAATTGTTCTCTCCGCGGAAGATCTGTTCCATTGTGCGCTCAAAGTTGAGCACATACATACGCTCGCTCGTCATGCGGAGCCGGTAATATTCTTCTACATTATAAAACTCCGTCTCGCCGGCATCATTGACATATGTCACAACATAATCCACTGTGATCACATTGTAGGAGCTGTTGATCTCCTTGTAGGATGCCACAACATCCCCCAAAACCTCCGGTTTCAGATCCGCCCAGGTGATCTGTTTGAGCGTACAGCTTAAGTCCACATAATTGAGTGTTGTATTATCGCCGGTCGTCGCATCCATATATTTCGGAATAAACTTGTCCGCATCGTCGCGGAACGTGTAATCGTGGAATTTTAAGGCGAAATCCAGGCACTCCGACGTATAATAACCAGTTGTCTGCATCAGTCTTGTATAATAATAGATTTCACTCTTGTTCGATACAAGCGTGATCACCAGAGTATATTCCTCATTCTCATTCAGAATGTTCTGAATCTGCAGATCCACACTGATCTGATTGCCACTCGTCTTATAATCGCTGACATTGCTTTTGGCAACAAGGCGCTCTCCGTCCATGCTGCGGATCTCGTAGCGGATACCGTCAATCTTACGCCCATATGTAGCAACCGCCATCGACAGGATACGCTTGTCATCCACCGGCGTGATCGAATCGCGCATGGCAGTGGAATCCATCTTGGTGACATATCCATGCAGTTCGTTGATCGGTGTCTCCCCCTCATAGAACTCCACGACCGGAAGCGTCGCCTCCGAGAGCGTCGTTGTCAGATCCTTATTGTCCTTATTCGTAATAACACTAAAAAAAACGACTGCCACAAAAAAAAGCACGGACAGTACCACTGGTTTGATGATATACTTTCTCATTTCACTTTCCTTTACAGTGCAAGGAAAACCCTTGCACTGTCTGCCTTCTTCTCCTGGTTACCACCAGCGCTGACATCTGCGATGTCTGCATCTTCTGCGGTATAACTCTGTTCCGAAAAGTACGCCAACCATACTGCACAGCCAGTTGTCATCGCATCCGCCGTGTGGCGGTCTGCCCGGTGGCGGTGGTGGCGGCGGTCCTCCCGGTCCTCCAAACGACATCGGCACCATCTCAAAATAGGATGGCTGCTGCAGCTCCTGTGCCGCAGGCTTTGCACTCTCATGCTCCGTCAGCTTCCGGTACAACTGATCGACTTCCATCTGGATCATCAGACGATCCGGCTCCTCATCATAGATACGGCTGCCTTCATATTCCAGTTCATCCAGCCGGTCTTCCACGAGCTTCATGATCGCCTTCGTCTCCGACGGATAGTACGATTTCATGCGTTCCATATCCTTCTCATATTCCATCTCGGTGAGATACATATTCTGCATCGGATAGGTCATATAAAAAGGAATCTTCGGGTACAAATTATCTCTGTAATCCACGCGCACGCTCCAATCATTCCTCAATTATAAGCTATGCGCGCAGTACGTCTGTGGTTCCTACTCCTCGCTCGTCAGAAGATCCGCGCGGATATAGCCCTCCTGATCATTATAGCTGACCTTCACCCAGCCGTCTTCCTCTCCGAGCATCCGCACCTGCGTTCCCTGCTCAAGAACCGTAATGATCGCACAGTCGGTATTCGGCTCACTCCGCAGATTGACGCCATCCGTTGTCCGCATATAAGTGATCACAAGATCCTCGGTATCCGCCGGCTGCGTATCCGGCACATCGATCACATCATCAAGATTCAGATCCGGTATCTGTGATTCGGACTGTGTCTGCTGCGTCTGCGTATCCGTGGTCTTGTCACTTCTGTGCGCCCGCACAAGCATTACCACACCGATAATGATGGCAACAAGTGCGATACACATAGCAGCAAAAATAATTCGAGCGATAATAACGTCTTTTCTGTGGCTTTTTTTCATAACCCTTCTCCTTTAGTTTTTCACAATAATCTTCGTCTTTGAAGGATCCACCTTGTCCTTCTCCAAGATCAGTTCCCCTATGTGATCCGCCGTAATCGTTCCTCCCGACGGGTTCATCACGCTTGTAATGTTGCTGACGATCTCGGCATCCACAGTCGAATACTCGAAAGCCAGCGTTGTGTTGATGAGCTTGCAGTTCTTCATCACCAGGTTGTCGATGTAGCACATTCCCTGCAGACTCTCGATCGTACAGTTGACAAGTGTCAGATTCTTTGCATTCCATCCGAGATACTCACCTGAGATAAACGAATCGTACACCGTCACATGATCGGTGTTCCAGAATGCATCCTTTGAGAGCAGGCGTGAGTTGTGGATTTCCATATTCTCCACGCCGTCAAAGGAATAATTTCCAATCAGCTCAAAGTGATCGATCTTCATATTCTTACAGTTCATCGCAAAATAATCACCGGTCGCAGTCACATGGTCGAGTGCAACATTCCGGCAGTTCCAAAGGGTCTCCTCCGCATGCGGGAAATTCACATTCGTAAGTGTCACCCCGTCACATCTTCGGAAATTCTTCGGTGCCTCAATGATCGTGTCGGTAACGCTGATATCATTTGTATACCACACACCGGCTCTTGCCATATCAAACCATGTGCAGCGCTCCGCTTTCACATGATTGCAGTACCATAACGGATATTTCCAGCGGAACAGGCTGTCATACAGCTCAATGTTCTCACTCTCCTTCAGCGGGGATTCCCCGTCCGCAAATACACTGTCATAAATTTTAAGGTCTTTCGACATAAAAAGCGCCCGCTCCCCGGTCAGGTACTCCTGTCGAACTTCGTTTTGCTTCATTGTCTATATCCTCTTTCGTCTGGTATTCCTATTTTCTTTCCTATTTTATCACGTTATCTTTCCAATAACAAATATTCCTTTTTCTTTCGTCGAATACCCTAACATTCACTCCAATAACAGTTCTTCCACTGTCACAAATTCATAATTTTCTTTCTGCAGAACATCGATCACGGTAAAAGCAGCCTGCACCGATGACGCCGACGCATCATGAAGCAGGATGATACTGCCGTCTTTCGTATCCTTTAAAATACGCTGCACCACGGTATCGGCGTCCTTTGTCGCCCAGTCGAGCGGATCAACATCCCATAGGACTTCGATCAGCGGCACTTCGGAATCCAATGATTTCTTCCAGCATCCATAGGGCGGACGAATGTATCCTGCATAGTAACCGGTCACCGCATAGATAGCTTCCTGCGTCTTTTCGATCTGCTCGAGCGCCGCCACATCACCGATTTGTCCAAAATTCACATGTTCATAGGAATGCACCCCGATCAGATGACCACCTTCATCGATTGCCTCCAGTATCTCGGGATATTGTTCCACCTCGGAGCCTAACACAAAAAACGTGGCTTTTACACCACGCTTTTGTAATCCTTCCAGTAACTCAACTGTATATTCCGGATTCGGTCCGTCGTCAAACGTGATCGCGATCTTACACTTCTCGGCGGTTTCCGCCTGATCCGTCATCACGTCCATGTATTCCATGTCTGCATGGATCAGCACGCCGGAAGCGTAGGCGATCACCAGAAGGAGAAGGCTTCTTAAGATCCACTTTTCGACCGCATCCGGCGCAATGTTGCTTTTTCGCATTCCCATAATCATTCCACAGCATCAAGAATCATTATAGTCTATGCATCCGCAGGCCTTCTCATACATGGATGGGCTTACTGCTGCGCATCCAGTACATACAGCATAAAATTCTTTGCGAGATCCATATTCTGCGTTGCCGCACAGATACCGATCACCGGTCCCTTGACGTTGGCAAACCATCCGGACCGGTTGATCCAGTCATTGTCATTCAACCGGATGCCGACCGCCACTTTATCCAGCGTCTCCGCAAGTGTCACATACACGATATCATCCGCGTATTGATCAAGGACTTCCTGCGGAAGCTGCTGCGTAATATCTGCCAGATATCCCATCGCAGCGACCTGCGTGAAGAATTCCTCGTCCGCAAACATGATATCGTCCGTTCCCGCCAGAAGCTGTACCTGCACCGACTGCATATTTCCCATCGCCGTACTCTGATCCGTATTGTCATCCCCAACCACATTCAGGCTGCTGTCAATACTGATCTCCGACTTACTTAGATCGATGTCGTTGGCCTCCATAAAATCCTCATAGAACGACTGCTCATCCGCAGCCGCAGACGAATTCATGATATCCTGCGCATTGACCGCCATAATATTAAGGACCGTATCCTTCGCCAATGCATAATGCGCGACAAAATAGATGACCACAATCGCTATCAATACGATAGCCGCGATCTTGAGACCGTAATACTGCGCAATAAAGATCACTTTGTCCTTAAAATTCATGGACTGTAACTTTTCCCGCGTCGTGCGGGTGTCTTCCGGCTGATAAAAATCGGAATCCTCGGGCAATACCGACTTGTCCGGATGCACATTGCCTTCCGGTATCTTTTTTTCTTCCGGCATCTTATTCTCTTCCTGCATCTGTCATCCTCCTTTGTGTCCGATGATTCCCTTCTTATTCATTCCACATTAAACTAAAATCGTATAGGATGCGTCCCAGACACCGCGTGCCCCAAGCACATTCTCATACTCACGGTCACAAAGCTCACCCGCATAATCCACACGGTCGCTTCTTCCGTACCATGGTTCGATACATACGAACGGTGCACTCGGATCTTCCGGTCTCCAGATGCCGAAGATCGGTGCGTCAAACGCCACGGTAAGGTATACCTCCCCCGCAGGATTGCACAACGACACTTTATGGATTCCCTGATCGGCAAGGATCAGCGCATCGTTGTCAAACATATGCTCATCGATTCGCAGCTTACCGTCCTCCAACGCATAACTTTTAGTTGCATCGCCGACAAGATAGCCGTCGATCGTCTGGCTTACAACCGGTCCATCCACATCAAATCCCAGATAGCTGTCACTCTGTTTGTCTGCTTCACTGATCGGGCAATAGAACGCCGGGTGTCCGCCGATTGCAAAAGGCATCGTCTCATCCGAAGGATTTTCCACACGCCAGAGCACATCTACCTTCGTATCCTGCAGACGATAACCGAGCTTTAACACAAACTCATACGGATATTTTGCCAGTGTCTCCTCATTTGAGTGCAAAACAAACCAGATCTCATCCTCTGTCTGCTTATCCAGAGCAAACTCCATATCACGCGCAAATCCATGCTGTCCCATATCATACGTCTTGCCCTTCGTGCGGTACTGCTTACCGCTTACATTTCCTACAAACGGGAACAGGACAGGTGAAGTTCTGCCCCAGTATTTCGGATCTGCACACCACATATATTCCGTCCCGGTTTCCTTCTTGACCAACGATTTCAGCTCCGCACCGTGCGAATCAATCTCGATGCGGATCTTATCATTTTCCAAACCATATCTTGCCATAAATAACTCCTCCTTATTTTTCATCTCACTTGTTTTCTATTATAACAGACCTTGCGGTTTTTTCATCTGACGGTTGTACATTTTATACTTTTTTAAGGAGTTGTGTTACCCTCATTTGTTTCCAGATAATTATCCACATTGTCGATCGTGACCTTCTGATACGGAAGATAGACTTCGGTTAGATTTTCAAAATTGATCCCGTCCAATCCTTTTCCCGATACCGTTGCAAATACGATAGCAGCCATTACCTGCGCCTGACCTTCTTTATCATTGTAGACCGTTCCTGTAAGACGCCCATCCTTCACAGCCTCTAAAGCTTCCTGCATACCATCAACCCCCAGGATCATCGGAATATCATCCTTTGTATATCCCATGATCCGGTAACTGTCCAATGCTCCCAAAGCCATATCATCATTATTGGACAGCACCAGCTCAATCGTATTTCCATACTGCCTGATCAGCTGCTCCATTCGGTTCTGAGCCTGTGCACGCTTCCAGTTTGCAATCTCATAACTAAGCTTTTCCATCTTTATTCCTTTGGCAAGAATCGCCTCCACCGAGCTGTCCGTTCTTACAATTGCATCCTGATGCCCCATCTCGCCTTCCAAAACCACATACTGGATCTTTCCATCATGATTTTTGTCGATCGATTTGTCATTTAAAATGAGATCCGCTGCAATTTCTCCCTGCATCTGGCCCGACTGCCTCGCTTTCGCGCCAACATAATAAAGTTTATCCCATTGCTTCATGTCTTCCGCGACCGGTTCCCTGTTAAAGAAAATGATCGGAATATTTTTTTCTTTTGCACTATCTATAATTTCAGACGGATCTGTGCGATCCACCAGATTAATGCACAAAATGTTGCATCCCTCATCAATCATTTCTTTTACCTGATCGTTTTGTGTCCTCTGTGAGCCCACAGCATCACGGACCGTCACCATAACATCATACGAATCGCCTTTTTGACTATTTAATTCATTCTTAAAACATTGGATCAGATTGCTGATAAAAAGATCTCCCTGATCGTAGCATGCAACTCCCACATATATTTCGTTTTGATTGTCTGACTCAGAAGCTCCACAGCCCATGATCAGGCAACCGATCCCGATCACAGTCAGAATGGCAATGCAAAGTCTGATTCTTTTTTGTCTCATATCGTTTATCCCTCATTAAAGCAATTACTGGTTCATGATAAAAAGCAATTCCTGATTACGCTCCGAAAACAATTCCGATCTGCGGATCACGGTATATTGCACCGTCTGATCCTTCATTTTCCGGATATCTCCATTCAGTTTCCGAACCACCTGTGTCATACACTGGTATCCGGCTCCGAATTCATCCGGGACAACCAGACATTTGACACTGCCATTGTCCAGATAATAGACCGATTCCGTAGAATTACCGATTCCATATACATCCGCTCCGTGGAGCCGGTTTTCTTTCGAACAGGTTCCGGCCTGTACCACACTCCGATCATCAAGTGCCAAAACGACATCCACCGGTTTCTGCTTCTCCAGAATGGTAAGACCATCCTCATTCAGATTGCCGGTAAGCTTCCAGTCGATTTTCGCGTCCATACGTTCAAGCTCGCTGCAGACAACCCCTTTCTTCACATAAGTGACATCCGATGCCACATCGGATGAAAAGATACCGAAGGTTTTCCCACTGATATCTCCCCCATTGTCATTGAGCACTTCCTGCACCAGCTGCTTCACAAGCGCAGCCGCATCTGCCTCGGTCGTTGCATATGCAGACTGGCTGCGATTATAACCGGCCGATGATCCGATCAGCATCACCGGTATCTTTGCAGATATCGTTTGCAAAAGTTTCTCGGAATCTGCTCCCGGTATCGGTTTGACAATTACCGCATCTGCACCTTTTTTTATTGCGAACTGAATCATCGCTGCTTCATCTTCCATCGACGCAATATCATCCGTACTGATCACTACCATTTGGGCATCACAGTCCTCAGAAGCCATGCGAAGACCGTATTTCAGCGATGACCACTGACGGCTGTCCGAATCAGGAAGCACGACCGCGACTTTATAAACTTCCTTTTCTTTGTTCTGAAAAAGCATCGAACCGGCAAGCACAATGACAAGTATTCCAAGCACGATCTCCAGAATAATGTATTTCTTTGTTCCACTGTGTATATTCATACCTTATTCCTCAACTCTCCTGTCTGTTTCGCGTTCATGGATCTGCCGCCCCTTTTCAAAGTACTTCTGGCGTTCCTCACTGAACAGTTCCGCCGGCATGCATATGGATACCGTTGTTCCCTCATCCAGTTCACTTTCAATCTTTAATCCATACTCTTTTCCAAACAGAATCTGAATACGATTATTCACATTTACAAGACCGACTCCCGAACCCTTTTTGTGCACACGCCCCGTGTCCGTAAGAAGATTATCAATCTCATCCGGCGGAATACCTATTCCGTTATCGGTCACAGAAAGAATCAGCATACCATTGTCCATTTTTCCGGAAACTTTAATTTCACCACAATCCTCCATCCCACGGACTCCGTAATTGATGGCATTCTCAAGAAGCGGCTGCAGCGATAGTTTTACGGTACAATATTCATAGAGCGACGGATCCACATCGAACACGACAGAAAACTGGTTTTTGTAACGTGTCATCTGAATATTCATATAACTTTGTGCATGCTGAAGCTCATCTCTCACGCGAATGATCGTATGCCCCTTCGAGAGACTGATCCGAAACAGCTTCGCAAGCTGCGTGATCATAAACGAGGCTTCCTCATTTTTGCCACCTTCTACCATCCATGTGATGGAATCTAACGTATTATACAAAAAATGCGGATTGATCTGGCTTTGGAGCGCATCCAGTTCGCTTTTGCGCCGCTCATTCTGCTGCCACACCACTTCTTTCATCAGTTCTGCATTCTGTTGATACGATTTCTGGATAGACTCTCCCAGATGACGGATCTCCGTAGACCCTCCGATGTAGATTTGGGGTTCCCTGTCGGCTTCGTATTTTTTAACCGAATCATTCAATTTGCGAATCGGTCTTGAAATGCGAAGCGATACGATCCGGTTTATGCCCACAAGCATCATAACCATCAGAATACTCAGCATGATGATAAACTGTCTGGCATCGATCATTTCATCCGTAAAAGCAGAATACGGAACCACTCCGACCAATTTCCATCCGGTATACCCGATGGAGTTTACAAGTACCTTGCGATGCTCCCCCTGAAACCTTTCATCGTACACACCATCCTTTTTCTTTGCCGTCTCCAGATTGCTTTCGCTTGCAATCTGTCTGGCAAGCTGCACCTGCTGCGGATGATAAATGATCTCGCCGTTGCTGTCGCACAGATAAAAATACTGTCCGTTACCGAGTGTATTAATCTGCCGCATCATCCGGGAAATACTTGAATAATCCATATCGACAAGAAGCACGCCAAGCTTCACCATCTCTCCATTTGACATATCCACTGCGCGGCTGGAAGAAACAACCCAGTAATAGCGTCTGGTTCCATCATCAAAGATATTCTGGATATGAGGTGTTGAAAAATGGATATTTTCCACCTCGCTTTCTGCCTCAACGAACCACTGCTGCGACGTAACATTGGCATCCTCTTTCTGCGCCACAACCGGCTCTGCTGCAAGCAGCTCTCCATCATTCGTATAGACAGCGATACTTCGCAGCTTGTCTTTATTGGCTTCATAAAGCAGCTGCATCTGTTCCTTGACCTGTGCCAAATCTGTAGAGAAATTGGTTTCCTTGATAATGTTGTAATATGCTGCATCCGATACCTGCCGCATATTGACCAGGTATTCTTCTATATTATCCTCCGTCTGTTCCATCAGCTTCGCTGTGCTGTTAACGCTCTCCTGCCGGGAAGCAGAAGAGAACAGGATATACATAACACTTCCCATGCATAAAACAATAGAAATGGAAATCAGTGAAAAAGCAATCATGATGGTTGTCTGAATTTCTCCCGGTTTCCATTTTTTTAAATGCTTCAATCGTTTTTTATTCAACCTTTGTATACTCCGATCTGTATTTCGATGGTGAAACCCCATATTGCCGCTTAAATACATAGCTAAAATAGTTAGGATCTGTATAGCCTACACTCTGCGCGATCACGTAGCTTTTCTCCGTTGTCTCAATCAGGAGGCGGGCCGCCTTTCCCATACGATATTGTGTCAGATAGGCAACAAACGAGTCCCCTGTCTCTTTTTTGAACATACTCGAAAAATAGGAATTGGATATCGCAAGCGCCTCACAGATATCATCCAGCGATAAATCCTCCTTCTGATAATTATTGTGAACATATTCCTTTGCCTGCCGGATCATCGACTGCGCAGAACTGTCTCGTGCACTCTGGATTTTCTCATGCAGCCTGATACAGTTTTCAAGCAGCCATTGTTTTAACACATCCTTTTCCATCGTGATCAGATTGGAGTACTCTGCGATCATTTCGCCTGCCTCCTCCCCCATACCGGCATCGTTATTGATGGTAAAACGATAAAGTGTACTGACCAGCTCCATCACCGTCACCTGATGCTCCTTTATGGATCTGGAATGTTCATAGATCTTATCCAGATAATTCTCGATTGCATCACCAATATCTTCCGTTGTTCCGAGACGGATCATCTTAAGCACCTGCGCCAGTTCCGATTCACTGTCGGTCACTGAGATTTCTGCTTTCTGTGGAATGATCTCCCGGATATTGATGGCGCGTTCCCCACCGTAAAGCACCCGGTAGGATACTGCCTCTTTTGCACTATCGTATGACTGCGGCAGATCTATGACATTCTGACAGATCTGCCCGATTCCGATTGTCACAACCGCCCCCATGATACGATACATATATTTACAGAACCGGTCACATTCATCCGTGAGTTCCGGAATCTCACTTTCCTCCTGGAGCTGTACGATCATCAGGGTATTGTCCAGATAGGTAAAACTGCTTGCATTCCATTTTTCCGCCAGCTGCTCCCTTACCTGCTTGTCGACCGACACTCTGAGCAGCCGGACGTCCATATCTTTTGGGGCTTTGGATGCCGAAGTATGCACAACCAGGCAGCAAAAAAGCGGACCGTCAAACGAGATCTGGAAGTTTTCCATATATCCGGCAAGCTCGTCCTCATGGATTTTACCCTCGATCAAAGTCGAATAAAAATTTGCCTGAAACAACGGAAGGGAATGCATATAATATTCCTGCAGGACCGCCACGTTTTTCTTTTCGTCGATCTCCTGATCCATCTTCTCCTTGAGTTTTCGGAATACATTGGTCAATTCGCCCGCATTCAAAGGCTTTAACACATACTCCTCAATTTCTAAGTGAACCGCTTCTCTCGCATACTCAAATTCATCGAATCCGGTAAAAAGCAGCACGTGTGTCGTCGGGTATTTCTGTCTGATATTGCTGCACAGCTCCATTCCATCCATGTATGGCATACGAATATCCGTCATCACCACATCCGGCTGGTTTTCTTCCATGATTTCCAGCGCCTTGATTCCGTTGTTTGCATGCCCGATAACGGAAAATCCCAGCTCTTCCCACGGAATCTTATGCATGATCACCTGAATAACTTCTTCCTCATCATCTACAAGAAGTAATGTATATTGATTCATCCTTTTTCCCCACTTGTTTTTGTTTTATCATCTACGGCTAATTATACCAATTTCTTCGTATGAAAAAAAGAGTGCCAGACCAATATTTCGTCTGACACTCCTGTTTTAAAATCAATCAGTAATTACTTCTTCTGAACATATTTCAGGCAGTCGAGTGTTACGGCTACAAGAATGATGATACCGGAGAATACGAACTGAAGGTTTGTATCGATACCAAGGATCGTAAGAGAGTATGTCAATGCAGTAAAGATGAACACACCAGTTACAACACCAGAGATTTTACCGATACCACCGGTAAAGGATACACCACCAACTACACAGGCTGCAATGGCGTCCATATCCCAGCCCTGTCCATAAGCTGCTGATCCGGAACCTACCATTCGGATACACTCAAGCCATGAACCGAATCCATATAACACACCTGCCATAACAAATGCGCAAAGTGTAATTACAAATACAGAAATACCGGACACTGCTGCTGCCTCAGGGTTTCCACCTACTGCATATAAATATTTTCCAAATGTTGTCTTATTCCAGATGAACCATACAATAATGATTGCTGCAAGTGCCCAGAGAATAATTGTCGGGAAACCATTAATCTTAGGGATGATCATGTTTGGAATCGTAGGCTCGATCGCACCGAAGGATACACCCTTTGTTGCGTAAGTTACCAGACCGAATATTACAAGCATATTTGCCATGGTTGAAATAAACGGATGCATCTTAAACTTCGCAGTAAAGAATCCGGCAATACTCGTAAAGAACGTACAGAACACGATACACAGTACTAAAGCAAGTAATACGCGTGCTCCTGTCGGCATACCTGTAAAGTCAAAAATATGTCCGAACACACCACCGGTGTTGATTCCCTGATGCATCACGATCGTTGCAGTGGTCATACCCATACCAACCATTCGTCCTACAGAAAGATCCGTTCCGGCAAGGAGGATCAATCCTGCAACACCCAGCGCAAGGAACATTCTAGGCGAAGCCTGCTGTAAAATGTTCAGCACATTATTATAGGTAAGAAGAGGAGTTCCCTTCTTAATCGGTGTGATAATACACAAAGCGATGAAAATGATAAGGATTGCAATATACAGACCATTCTGTAAAAGGAACGAACGACGGTTGAATGTATATTTGTAATTCTCCCACTTCTGCGCTCTTGATTCCATAAATGTAAATTTGGAAAGTCTCAAATTATCGATCAGATGATATTTATGGCGGAATGCCTCATGCTTTCTGTCCTTAATCTCCTGATATTCCTTTTCAAGCTCCAGCTTTGCATTCGAAAGACGGTTCTTATGTACATAATTCTCGTCTTTGATCTCCCGCTGCTCCGAGAGCGATGCCAGATTATCTTTGTGCTGCTTGTCAAGTTCTGCAAGCTTTCTCTCGTAATTCTCTTTTGCCTGCACCTTCTGTGCTGCGCAGCTTTCTTTTACCTGGTTAAAATAATCCACTTCAAAGTGTGCTTTTAAATATGCTTCCGCATCCGCGATCAGCTTGTCGATTTCAGCCTTGTTCTTTGCTTCCACTGCTTTTGCTTTGGAAAGATCTTTGCTGAGTTCGGCAATATGCTCGCTTTTCTCTGACTTTGACAATGTGCGGTCTCTCTTGATCGCATCAATCGTATTATTGTATGAGATTACCTTTGCCGTACCATCTTCTCGCAAAGCATCAATTTTTTTCTGTATTCCACCGACATATTCATCGATCGGTTTGCGCAGGGCGAGTTCCTGCTCTGCCGTAAGAATTTTACTGTTATTAGCCATATCTGTCTTCTCCCTTTATTATAGGTATTTTGCACTGAGTCTTAACAACTCTTCCTGATTGGTTTCTTTCGTGTTAACGATTCCTGAAAGATGTCCGTTGGACATAACACCAATTCGATTGGTAATACCAAGAATCTCCGGCATCTCGGAAGATACTACGATGATCGTTTTACCTTCTTTTGCCATCTGGATGATCAGCTCATAGATTTCATATTTCGCACCTACATCGATTCCTCGTGTCGGTTCATCCATCATGAATACCTGTGGTCCTCTTTCCAGCCACTTTCCGAAGATAACCTTCTGCTGATTACCGCCGGAAAGACTCGTGATCATATCTTCCGGTCCCATACATTTTGTATGCATGATCTTGATTTCATTGGCCGTTGCGTTTGTCATCTTCGTATCCGACAGCGGTATTCCCGCTTTATAAGATCCAAGATTGGCAATCGTTGTATTAAAAGTAAGATCACCTTTTAAGAACAATCCATTCGCTTTACGTTCCTCTGTAATCATCGCAAAGCCATAATCCATTGCTTCTTTTGCACTCTTAAAATTCATAAGGTGTCCATTCAGGTAAACACGGCCTGCTGCTCTGGTACGAACACCAAAAATCGTTTCCAGAAGTTCTGTACGTCCTGCACCAACCAATCCGTATAATCCAAAGATTTCGCCTTTGCGGACATCAAACGAAATGTCCTGCAGATGCGGCTCATACTTTGTTGACAGATGCTGCACGGATAAGACAACATCCCCCGGAGTATTATCAACCGGTGGGAATCGGTTTTCCAGCACACGTCCAACCATCGCTGTGATCAGTTCGTTCATATCGGTTTCTTTTGCCGGCTTGGTCATAACGAGATTACCATCTCGAAGAACGGAGATTTCATCACAGATTTCAAAGATCTCATCCATCTTATGCGAGATATAGATCAGTGAAATTCCCTGCGACTTCAACATTCTCATCATTTCAAACAGCTTATCAACCTCCTGAACCGTCAGGGACGATGTCGGCTCATCAAGAACAATAACCTTGGAATTATAAGAAATTGCCTTGGCGATCTCACACATCTGACGCTGTGAAACCGACATCTTTTTCATCGGCTGCTCCAGATTGACCGTCATTCCCAGCTTTCGGAACAGTTCGGATGCTTCAGACTTCATTCTGTTTTCATCAACCATGCCCAATCCATTGCGCGGATAACGTCCGAGGAACAAATTGTCCACTACGTTTCTTTCCAAACACTGATTTAATTCCTGATGCACCATTGCAATTCCGTTCTCAAGGGCATCTTTTGGTCCGGAAAAGTTTACTTCTTTTCCTTCAAGATAGATCGTACCTTCATCTTTCTGATAGGTGCCGAAGAGGCACTTCATCATCGTTGACTTACCGGCGCCATTCTCACCCATAAGACCCATGACCGTACCCTCTTTCACATCCAGATTGATGTGGTCAAGAACCCGGTTTCGTCCGAAGGATTTACACATGCCGCGTATGGATAAGACGATGTTATCTTTCTTATCTTCCATTGCTCTTACTCCTGTCCTATAATCGATTAATATGTCTTCTGCAAAAAGTTTAGGGAGAATTTCTTCTCCCCAAACTGTCTAAATCCTATCGGTTTTTACTGATTAAGGATTGCTGTATATGAAGCTGCATTGTCTGTCTTAACCATGTTGATTGCAAATGCATCATACTGGCTTGGGTTTCCTAAACGGTTTGTAATGTTAGACTCTGTCTGTCCGTCACCACCGATGTACTCAACATCAAGATTTAACAGATCATCATACTTCTGAAGAAGTGGCTGGTAAGTAGAGCTTAAGAAGTTATCAGCTGCATTATAAATGTTCAGCCATACCTTCTTTGTTGCATGAGCAGACTCATCAAGCTGGTTTGAAACCGGAGCCCATGTAACTGTAGAATCTGTGAAATCCTGGTAGTTGTCAGCTGTAACTGCTACGTTTAATGCGTAGTAAGAACGCTGATCAGCATCATATTTGTAAACATCCTCAGTTAATACGTTTCCTGCATCATCAGCAGTTCCGATACCTGTGTCGATGTCAACTCCGTCTAATGCGTTACGAAGAACACGAAGTGTTAAGTAAGCCTGAACGTCAGCATGCTGGCTGATTGTTCCGCCGTATCCCTCTGCGATCGCTGCAACAGCATCACTGTTTGCATCGTATCCGAATGTAGCTACCTTGTTATCTTTTGACCATGCATTGAACATTGACATTCCCATTCCATCATTGTTAGATGCAACGATATCAATCTGATCGCCGAATGAAGATGACCATGTTCCGATTGCATTACCGGCTGTAGCCGCATCCCATGTTGCTCCTGCTGAGTTCTTCATTTCCTGAGAAGCAAGCTCACGTACTACATAATCTTTGCCATTGACGGTAATCTTTCCATCCTGTACAACGCTTGCAGATCCGTCTGTATTTGTTCCTGCCGGATCACTGACGATTTCACCATTATTGTCAACTGCTGTTCCAAGAGCCTTACGAACACCTCTTGTACGAGCGATGGAATCATTATGTCCGATATCACCGATTGCAAGTACGTATCCGATCACGCCATCACCGTTGCGGTCGATGGTATCAATATTTTTTTCAATGTAATCTGCGATCATCTGTCCCTGAAGTTCAGCACCCTGATTTGCATCGAAACCTACATAGTAAGTATCTTTATTAAAGTTTAACGCTGTCATATCAAGCTCGCCTGTTGAACTGTTCGATGGCTGACGATTGAACCATACTAAAGGCTTATCCTTGTTGGCAACTTCTCCGGAGTTTGTAGCAGAAGCATTTCCGCCGCCCTGTGTTCCTGAGTTTGATGCATCTCCACCTGAGCCACATGCCATAGATGACATAGCAAGGATTGCTGCCATAGTTAAAACCACGATTTTCTTCTTCATATTGTGTTTCCCCCTTTTGCTTGGTTGTTTGTTGATATTGACAGTATATCGATTTAGTGGCTTTAACTCTATAGAAAATTTTTCGATGGATATTAAAAATTTTTCTATTTTTTCGTCATAACACCCAATATATTCATTATTTCAATTACCCGTTCGTCACTTTGCACTATATAAGAGTAGTAAAAAGCCTCTCCATGCTTGCGCAGAGAGAGGCTTTCGCTTAAATCTGGTTTCCCACGATCCTGTAATATGATTTTGAAGTGATTTTAAACACGATATAATAAATGATTACAAACACGATAAATGTAACGAGCAGACATCCTGCAAACAAGGATGTGTTCGTCAGATTCAACATTGCAAGCAGTCTGGCCATCATCGGAAATGCTGCAAGCGTATGGATGGCTGCTGTCACAAGCGGCAGGAAAAAGACGATGCGTACCTGCGACCGGATCGATGCCTTCACCTCACGGTTGCTCATTCCGACTTTCTCCATGATCTCGTAGCGTTGCTTATCCTCATACCCTTCCGAAATCTGTTTGTAGAAGATGATCATAACCGTTACCATAAGGAAAATGATTCCAAGATAGATACCGATAAAGAAGAATCCACCGTAGATTGTAAAGAATTCCGCCCTATTTGCCTGACGGCTCTCCACATAGCAGTCCTTCACATCGGACTGTTCCTCCCTGGATGGCACAAGCTGCTTTCTGACTGCTTCGCCGAATGCAGCTTTCTGCCCGTCGGTGCCCGCAGTGTCAATTCCTATGACATCGTTGTACTGATTGCCTCGGATCGACGCTGCATCGGCAAACAGATTCTGCAGTGTCTCCTCGGAATCTACAACCACGTAATAATCGCCCTCCAGCATGCTTGCTTTATAATTGTCCTGTGTGGCGGCATACACATGCGAATCTGCAACCGGAAACGAATGTCCAAACAAAGTAACCGTGTCTTCGTCATATTCCTTTGAAGCGTAAATGTTTACTTTTCCCTCCGGCACCTTCGGAACATCTGCTTCCGTAAATGCATCGTCCATCTGGATCAGGCTGTCTCTTGTGATCAGATTAACAAGCGACATCTGTCCATCAAAACTGGCCCGGTCCGCCAGCGTAAAGTCCGCATTATCGCGGACTGCTATAACATACACATACTGATAATGCCGGAAATTTTCTGCGGAAATCTTCTGTTCTTCCATAATCTTTCTTATTTTTTTCTCATTCTCTGCCGGTACATCATTCTTTAAATCTTCCTGCAAAGCATTCACATCCGAATACCTGGTGTACAATGTAGTCTCCATCGGATAACGCGCCGCAAGTTCATCATCCACGCCCGCATACATACTCACTGTCATGGACACCATGACGAGTACCATGGTGGAAAGGATACAGATACTTGCCAGTCCCGCCGCATTCTGCTTCATACGATAGATCATACCCGATACCGCGGCAAAATGCTTCGGATGATAATAGAACTTCTTATTGCTGCGCAGACCTTTTAGCAAAGCAATACTCCCCGCGGTAAAAAGCAGGTAGGTTCCGATCATAACCAGTACGACTGCAATAAAGAACATTCCAAGAACCTTGAGCGGATTTTGCGTCGTAACCGCAATATAGTAAGCGACAGCAATACATGCCACCCCGAAGATGGTGCTAAACGCTTTGGTCTTCGGTTCCTTCTCCCCGACATTGCTGCCACGGAGCAGTTCGATCGGGTTTGCAAGTCCGATCTGCATCAGATTATGCACAAGTGTCAGAAAATACAGAACACCGAACACAACCAGAGTCAGTTCGATTCCGGAACCGTTCACAGAGAACATAATGCTTTCTTTATACTGAAGAATGCGATACAGAAGCATGAGTATCAGTTTTGAGAATACAATTCCGAATGCCAGTCCCCCGCCGATTGCGAGCAAAGCAACAAACAGAGTCTCCAGCCCCAATACTTTCGCAATATGGCGTTTCTCCATGCCAAGAATGTTATACACACCGATCTCACGTTTTCTGCGCTTGATGATAAAACTATTCGTGTAGAAAATAAAGATATAGGAAAAAATCCCCATTACACCAACGCCCAGCGCAAAGATTATACGAAGGTTTCCCACGCTCGGCATCTTGTCGAGTCCCTTGTTCCCGTTTAAAAAGAGGATCAGATAAAACATCGCCACCGTCATAATACCCGAGAGTATATATGGAAGATAAAGCGGCTTATTGTTTTTCATATTGGTTTTCGCCAGTTTTACATACAGATTATTCATGTTTCTCACCACCTGTCGTCAAAACGGTCAGTGCGTCAGAAATCTTAACATACAGCTGCTCGTTCGTCATATTGCCGCGATAAATCTGGTGGAACACTTCTCCATCCTTGATAAAAAGTACACGGTTCGCGTGACTTGCCGCCTTGGTACTGTGCGTTACCATAAGGATTGTCTGTCCGTCCTCATTGATCTGGTTAAACAGCTCCAGCAGTTCACCGGATGCCTTAGAGTCAAGTGCTCCTGTCGGCTCATCCGCAAGGATCAGTTCGGGTTTTGTGATCAGTGCACGTGCAACTGCCGCTCTCTGCTTTTGTCCGCCGGACACCTCATACGGATATTTGTCAAGGATCTGATCGATTCCAAGCTTGATAGCGATCGGCATCAGCCACTCCTGCATCTGTTTGTACGGAACACTCGATAACACAAGTGGAAGAAAGATATTGTCTTTCAGCGAGAAATTATCCAGCAGATTAAAGTCCTGAAATACAAATCCGAGATGCTCCCGGCGAAAAGTTGCCAGCTCCTTTTCCTTGACCGATACCAGATTCTTTCCGTTGATCAGCACTTCTCCGGCCGTCGGCTTATCGAGTGCTGCCAAAATATTAAGCAGCGTTGTCTTACCCGATCCTGACTCTCCCATGATCGCGACATACTCTCCCTGTTCCACAGAAAAATTGATATTGGACAATGCCTGTATCTGATTGCCTCCGAACCGTGTCGTATATATCTTTTTCAGATTACTAACTTCTAAGATTGCCATCTTTTCCATTGCTCCTTTTCATTTTGTTTCGTTCTTACAAATGGAAGTATAGCAAAAGGCCGAAACGCCAGCCATCGATTCAACTTACATTTCGACCTCCTATCTTACAAGTTTGTAAGATTACACATATTTTCACCATTCACTTCTTTATCTTTTGAAATCCGATCCACACCGTTGTCCCGATTCCATACTCCGATTCGAGCCGGATGCTGTGTCCCAGCTTATTTAATACGAGCCTGCTTAAATACAACCCGATTCCCGTCGATTTCTTGTCAGAATGACCATTGTAACCGGTATACCCTTTCTCAAACACGCGCGTTAAGTCCTCCGCCTTAATTCCGATTCCGTGATCCGTAATCTTCAGATAGTCCCAGTCCGGCTCATGCACGGTCTCGATGTTGATCGGCTGCCCCTCATGCGAATATTTGATCGCATTCGAAAGAATCTGTTCGATTGCAAATGATACCCACTTTGCATCGGTCGTAACCATGATATCCGTACCTGCATATTGAAGTGGAATGCGCCTGCGTACCATAATCTTCGCGTATTTGCGAACCACCTCGCGCACAAGTTCATCTAAATGAAGTTTCTCAAGTACATAGTCATTGCCCGGCGTATTCACCCTCTGATACTGCAGCGCCATATTAACATACTGTTCAATATCAAACAATTCTTTTTCCATCTCCGACTGCAGCTGTAACAGTTCTCCGTTCTCCATCTGATTCCGTTGCACCTGAAGCAAAAGCTGCAATGCAGAGATCGGTGTCTTAATCTGATGTACCCACATGGAATAGTATTCGCGCATCTCCGTCTGATTTCTTGCATAGGCTGCCGCTTCCAGCTTCCGTTGCATCGAGACTTCCTCAATCATTTCCTGATAAAGATTCTCGATCATATCCCCACTCTCCCGAATCAGAGTACCCTCATTTTTAAGATGATCCCCGGCTTCCTCCAACTTTCGGATTCTCCCCACATAGACGGCAAAACCACTCACAAATAACATGACAAACAAGAATAGTTCCAATCCGGCAAAATACATAATATCCCTTGCACAAACATGCATCAGGAACATATAAAGCAACGCAAACGCCATCATAAGTACCGTACATGCCATCCAAAGGCGATTTCTTTTCATATAAGACGCTATCCGTTTCATCCGATTCGGTAACCAATTCCTTTCTTTGTCACAATAAAGTCCTCAAGTCCAATCGTTGCAAGCTTCTTACGTAGACGATTCACATTGACAGAAAGCGTGTTCTCATCCACGTACTCATCATTCTCCCAAAGCTTCGTCATCAGCGCATCACGGGAAACGATCTTCTCCTTATTTTCAAACAAGGTCTGCAAAATGCGAAGTTCATTCTTCGTCAGTTCGATCTTCTGATCCTCATACACAAGCGTTGCATCCGTCAGGTTCAGGATCGCACCGTTGTGCTCACAAACACTTGCACTCCCCGCAAAATCATAGCTTCTTCGAAGCAGTGCCTGCACCTTCGCCGTCAATACTTCGAGTGTAAACGGTTTCGGAATGAAATCATCCCCACCCATACTGACTGCCATCACAATATTCATATCATCAGACATCGATGATAAAAAGATGATCGGCAACTGCGATACCTGACGGATCTGCGTACACCAGTGATACCCGTTATAAAAAGGCAGATGAATATCCATCAACACAAGCTGCGGATCAAACGCCGCAAACTCCGCCATCACATCATTAAAATTTTCCACACAGTGCACCGTGTAATTCCACTTTTCCAAATGACTTTTTACGGTCTTGGCAATGATCTCATCATCTTCCACGATAAAAATGCGATACATGATTAACTCCTCTTATTCCCGGTTCTCCTTGCCTGTCTTTATGATTTTCGGAACAACCGCTCCCGGCTGCGTGACCGCCGTACTTAAGATGATCTTCACGATCCATATAAAAAAGATCATAACAAGGATCGGGATCAGACAGGTTGTGACGATCAGCACCGCAAGTCCGTCGACAAACTTATTCAACATATACTTGAATTGCTCCGTTGCTCCGCCGATCGTGTCTTTCGCCTGGTCGATCGTATCCTTCGCCTTATCGATCAGTCCTGATAAAAATCCCTCATCCTGTGTATCCTGCGTTTCTTTCTCCTGCGCATTTGCCGCATCCTCCGTCCGGCTGACCAGATTCTCTGTCTCCGCAAGTGTCGTGTCAATGGACTCCTGATAGGTGCTATAGATCAATTGTGACACATGCACACTCACCGGAATGACCGCATATAAAGCCAGACCGAGAATCAGTAGTTTCACACCCAGTCTCCAGAAAAATTCCTTGTTTATCACAAAAAACGCACCGATCGAACACATTGCGACCGGTATCAGCCACTTAAAAGTCAACGCTCCCAGAATCGTCAGCAGATATTTTTCAAGATAGATTGCCGATACCACGATCAGAAAATATCCGCTCAGATCCGTCAATTTTTCAGCGATCGGCGTTCCTGTATCGCCCGGTGCCAGCGTGATGGCCGCCGAGAGCGCAGTCGCACCCGCACACAGTTCCAGAGCCGTGGTCTTCTTTTCATCCAGATAGGTAATAGTTTCCTTATTCAGTTTATAATCCGGCGACGAAAAGTTCTTCGCAAGAACCACGTTCGAAACAATCGCGATCACAACACACAGCGCGATCATGCACCATTTTAAAATCCGGTTTTCTTTTGTTTTCAATCGTTCCATGTTCTCCCTCCTTCGCCTTTTCGTAGATTCTCAGACGATTTCTTATTTAAATAAGCCGAGTACTGTTCCGGCTTCATCGAACTTCGATTTTTTCTTTAATTATAAATAACTTTGTTCCACGGGTCAATCTGATCCCAGCTGATCAGAACACTTCCATTTGTGACCAACTTCCCACTTAACACGGTCATTAACATATATAATCCTTGTTCTGCAAACACATACGGATTACTGCGAGACATCGAATTGGTATTTGCGGTCGCAATTTGCGACCACAAATTGTTATTAACTTGATATAAACATCATTTTAATGGAGAAGAATGAATCTATCAAAAATAGGATATTGCCGTTACGAATATGGAGACAGATCACCCTCTCCGCAGACAATCGAAATTATCTCTAAAGCACTATGTACTTCTGTAGATTATCTTGTCGGCTTAACTGACGACCCTTCTGCTGATACAATCACAATTGATAAAAAATCGGATCCTGTCCTTTTTGAATTAGTTTCAAATATAACTAATAAAGAGGATACAATTAAAAGACTACTAGAATATTACAACCGACTAACCAAATAATATAAGAGAGGCATTCAGGGAGCATCCCACAGTCCCTGCTTAGCCGGCATATTTCTCAATCATCTCCATGATACATTCCTTTTTGGCAGGCTTTAAAACATATCCCTCCGGTTTTAGCTCCAAAAGTTCCTTAATATACTCCCGATCCGCAACCGCAGACAGAAATATAACAGGCAGCCCGGCAAACTGCTGATTTGCACGGATCGCACGCAGGAACATTTTCCCATTTATCACCGGCATCTCATAGTCTAAAAAAATCAGATCCGGACAGTCCTTCTTCAAAATTTCAAATGCCTGGGCACCTGAAACTGCAATTGACACCCGATATCGGTCACTCACCAGTGTCTTCATATTACGCAGAAGAAGTGGATTATCATCTACGAATAATATATGCTTTCTTCTGTCTTCTTTTTTTAGTACCGCATTTTCATAATCCGGATAATCGATTCCTACTCCATCGCAAAGAGCCCGGATAATCTCCTGATTTCCAACCGGACGTGTCAGCTTGCGAAGCTGTCCGCCATCTGCTTCCAGATCATACTCCCGGAACTCATACTTACTACCGACAACCACAGCCGGTATCTCCCTATTTGCTTTCAGAACGGTTCTCAGTCCCTTTACATCTGCATAACATCCATTTAAAAAGATCAGTATAATGTCCGGTTCAAAGATCTGCACCAGTTTTCCAATCAAACTCTGGTCTGCCATGCTTAGCTGTACCTGAAAGTATGACAGCAGGACTTCATTCAAGTTCTTTGTTGTCTCATTCATTTCAGCAATAAACAGTACCCGTTTCATATGTATCCTCCTCTATCACCTGTATTAATCCTGTTCCAATCTCTACTGCCATCTGGTCATCCAGATTCCGGACAGCCTTCTGTATCTGATTTACCTGCTCTTGTATCTGCTCCGGATAACGATAGCTGCTCAATTTTTTCTCCAGTCTGTCCGCCTCATCAAAGTCCAGGCTTCGCATATTATCTACCAGCAGCCTCACCAGAAGCAGAATCTGCTCCCGGTCTTCGCAAAGTGGCCGTTCTTCTTCCGAAAACTGTGCTGCCAGTTCTGTCTCCATCTGTTTCATCTCTTCGATCAGCAGCGGCAGAACCTGTTTTACCTTTCCGATATCACAATCTCTCGCCGCCAATTCTGTCACTCTTGCCAGCCCGAAGATCGTCATAGCACCGACGGAAGCCGCCAGACTCTTTAGAGCATGTGCCTCGATACGAATAGCCGCCAGATCCATATCGGTTCTGTTCCACTCCTGTATCCGCTCCACCAGTGTCTGACGAAACCCCTTTAACAGCTCCCACAACATCTCATCATCGGAAATGTAAAGTCTCGCATATTCCCATCGAATACCATTCAGCTCAGGAAGCGGTCTGCCAGTTGGTTCTGATTTTAAAACTTCGTCTCCTCCAAATCTCAGAATCCGATCTTCACTTAAAAATTGACAAATTATCGCCTCCAGTTTCTTTGGATCAATCGGCTTCGACAGATAACCGTCAAATCCTGCCCGCTCATATTCTTCCTTCGCACCTGCTATCGCATTGGCAGTTAACATGATAATCGGTGTCTTGGTATTTTTTCCCCATACATCCGCTCTCAACCGCTGCATGGTCTCAATTCCATCCATATCCGGCATCATATTGTCCATAAAGATCAGATCATACTTCTCTTCCCGCGCTTTTGTCAGACTCTCCTGTCCGCTGGCAGCTTCTGCCACCAAGATATCTGTTTGTTTTAAAAGTCCCCGGAATACTCTTCGGTTCATTTCGATATCATCCGTCACCAGCACATGCACATCCGGGGCACGAAAGCCTGCCCGATGCACCTCCTGTCGTTTCTCATTCTGCAGACGCTCCTCCAGATTGCCGACCGGCTCCCGTTGTATTACCTTCTGTTTCAGACGAAAAGAGAAACATGAGCCCTCTCCGTATACACTCTCCACATGAAGCGTTGAGCCCATAAGAATAAGCAGCTGTTGTGTAATATTGATTCCAAGTCCGGTTCCTTCTATAGCCCGGTTTCTTTTTTCCTCAATCCGTTCAAATGCTTGAAACAGCTTCCGTATATCTTCCTCCCGGATTCCAATACCGGTATCCTTTACCTGAACCAGCAGCTCACAGGTCTCATTCTGTACAGTTCCCGTAATATCCAATGTAACGCTTCCGCTTTCTGTATATTTCACCGCATTGGTTAACAGATTGGTTACGATCTGCTTTAACCGGATATCATCCCCATATAAGGTCGAAGGAAGAGACTCATCTACATGAACCTGAAGCATCAGGTTTTTTTTCTCCGCTCGATCTGCAATCAGAAGATATATATCATGAATCAGACTGGAAAGCTGATAGGATACCGGCAGAATTTCCATTCTCCCGGACTCAATCTTTGAGAAATCCAGAATGCCGTTTACAATGCTCAGCAGCGATCCTGCTGCCGAATGGATGTCCCCGGCATAGGATAGGATTTCATCTTCTTTGCTTTCCCGAAGAATCATCTCGCTCATTCCCATAACCGCATGGATCGGCGTCCGTATCTCATGAGACATACTGGCTAAGAATGTAGATTTTGCCCGATTAGCCCGGTCTGCCAGTTCCTTTTCTTCCTTCAGTTGTTCGATCAGATGAACATCGGGGCTTTCCATGGTCAGGAAAAATCCCAGATTCACCAGTGTAATTCCCAGACAGGAAATCAGGGATAGCGGAAAGATTGCCTGATAAATCGATATTGCGACCTGAAAGATCACGGTAAGCATGATGATTTCCCGCTTCTTTTTCTCCATTTTCTTATAGTTTCTTATAAGTGAATACACCAGCATCACTGTGTATATCGCTACAGTGACATAGGTAACATACGCTGCCGGTCCATATGAATAATTTCCCTTTTCAGTTATCCGGTAATACAGAGGAAGCCCGCCCGCCGCTATAACCGATAAGATCAAAAGCACGAAGGAGCCTCTCCGTGTCGGACGTTCCTGAAAGATCATAAGCAATACATATCTGTATATCAGATAAATGCATGCTACCAGACTCATAAGAAAGCATCTGTGCATGATCTGGTTCCATAAAGCCGGAACTGTCTCGATATGATTTACGGTATACACAGTAACACGGTCAAACATCAAATAGAAAACGGATACGATCAGTAAAGCAGAATATACTTTATGTGATCTGGTTGAAATTCTCTTTACCGAAAAGTATAGAATCATAATAAAGACTGTGATAATGAAACACCCTATCTGCAGCTTTCCCATCTGTTTCCCTCTCTATCGTACTGAAATCAACCTGTTATCCTTTGCTACCCGAACAGCCTGCTGTCTGGTTCTTACATGCAGCTTGGCATATATGTTCTTCGTATGAAACTTCACTGTATTAATACTAATGTCCATAAAGTCTGCAATCTCTGCATTGGACCGTTCATCTGCGATCAGATACAAAATCTCCTTCTCTGTTTCCGTTAACGGCGGATAATCCTCCTTTGCTTTTCGCAGGTAATCCGGATACAGCAGTGCCATTTTCTTTGATAGCTGAATCAATCGATTCAGATACTCGTTTTCCTTTTGCCGTTCCTTCTTATAATTGCGAAGCAGGAAGTAGACCTTTTCACCTTCATCTGCCACCAGACGGTCATATCTCCGTTCCTGAATTACCGGCAGAATCCTGTCTAATATGCTATACGCTTCCCCTGGCTTTCCGTCCAGAAAGTAACTAATCGCACACAATAGATCCATTTCACACAGATCCATCGTACGCCCACCTTTTCTTAACGGTTCTCTCAGATATTCAGCCAGAGACAGCATCGCAAGATACCTCTCCTCCAGTATGTAAGCCCGCATTTTGATCATGTACTTATAGGTATCCAGCATGCAAAGCTCCCCCAGTTCATTGGGTGCTTCCTGTTCCATCCACTCTGATACGGTACGAACATCCCCATCATACATGAGTCCGTGTACCTTCATCGCACCGTAATTTTCTAACAGCCAACGGCTTTTCCCTGCATACAAGCGCTGATAGATCTTATCCAGCATCGGATAGACAACAGCGATTTGTCCGGTTGCAATCATAATCTTCATCTGCAGACTCAATGCAATAAACAGCACTGCAATCTCACCCTCTTTTTCGATAAACGGAATCGATCCAACCAGTGTTGTAATTGCCTCTATGCACTCGTCTCTCTGATAACAGACCTCTGCATATGCGATCTCTGCCATGCCAACCGCACTGTCACCATAGAACTGCCGCATGTACTGTTTTAATGGTTCCTTATTCTCCCGGATCCAGCTTCCATACATCGTAAAATCACGAAATCCATTTACAAGCGTCAGCCTTCCTGCTGCCAACGGCAGATTCGGCAGAAACCCCTGTGTCCGCTGTAATGCGGCCAGCTTCCCTAACGCCCGCATCACCCTTTCGTTATCCGTTCCCGGAATTATCACATCCAGATGAAGTTTCATGACCGGTTCGCTTTCTACACAGGCGGCATACTGTTCTGCCCGTTCCAGATTCCCATAAATGGCACTGATAACAGAAGCTGCCGTTGCCAGATAAGGGTTCTGAACAATTTCCTCCTCTGTGAATGCCTGCAGATACTTTTTGCAGTGTTTAAATCCGTTCAGACAGCACGGACATGCCAATATCCGGTTCAACTGATCCTTTAAAGCATCCTTATTTCCTTCCTGCATCAGTTCATCAAGCTCTTCTTCGATAAAAAACTCATTATCCCGATTCTTCATATTTTCCCCCTTATATAGCACTCTTGCTTATCTATATGTATCATAAAATGATTTATAATGGTTGTAAACTACCCCCCAAGGGTAGGGATGCAAAAAAGCCCATCCCTTTGTCACCAAAGGAACGAGCTATCTGTTCTGAGGTAGTATTTTTCCAAGTCATTACTTCACATGAAAAGAAAGACTTTCCAATAGCTAATTGTACTCACTAACGATAGCTCACTGAAAAGCCTTTAATTGACTACATTATTTTCACTTGCCTGAGTTCACCTTTGACATCAATACAACTGTCTCCACATGCACGGTATGTGCGAATTGGTCAACTGCCCGCACTTTCTCCAGCCGATAGCCGCCATCCACAAGGACACGCAGATCTCGCGCGAGTGTTGCAGAATCGCAGCTGACATACACGATGCGCTCCGGCTGCATCGCAAGCATAGTATTTAAGCAGACTTCGTCGCAGCCCTTGCGCGGCGGATCAACAACGATCACATCCGGGTGCCACATCGCAGTATCCGAATCATGATTGCTCTGTTGCAATGTCGCATTCTCTGCGTCCGATGTTTTTGTACCTTCGAAAGCACCAACAACCGAATCTCTCTGCTCATAAAATTCCGGCAGCACTTCCTCCGCCTTGCCGACGAAGAACTGCGCGTTCGTGATCCCGTTTAACTTTGCATTATTTTTTGCATCCTCGATCGCCTGCGGAACGATCTCCACACCATAAACCTGTTTTGCCTTCTGAGAGAGAAAAAGCGAGATAGTTCCGATACCGCAGTACAGATCCCATACCGCTTCTTTCCCTGTAAGTCCCGCGAAATCCAAAGCAAGACTATACAGCTTCTCAGTCTGCTCCGGGTTTACCTGATAGAACGACTGCGGCGAGATATGGTACGCGATCGCCGTATCGGTCAGCGAGAAATCATCCGTGTTGCGCAGATGAATGTAATCCGTGATGTATGGCTGTCCCCAGATGCAGCGCGTTTTCGCACCGAGGATGACATTCGTATGCTCCGTATTCGTATTCAGTGAAACCGAAGTCATACCGTCAATCTTCTGCAGCTGCTGCACCAGCTCGTCCTCATGCGGGATCTCAGCTCCGTTGGCGATCAGGCATACCATGATCTCCTTCGTGGTAAATCCGTAACGAATCAGCACATGGCGCACCAGTCCGCTTCCGTCCGCCTCATTGTACGGACGGATATGATACTTCTCCATCCATTCACAGACAGTCTCCAGAACCGGCTGATTTGCAGAAACCCCCAGCTTACAATCCGCAACCGGAATAATACTGTGGGTGCGTGCCGCATAAAATCCGGCAATCACATGACCATCCCTGTCCGTTCCGACCGGAAACTGCGCCTTATTACGATAACGGTAAGGCTGCTCCATCCCCACGATCGGCAGCATGACCGCATCCACTTCCTCCGTGGTAAATCCACCGAGACGAAGAAGGTTATTTCGTACCTTCTGCTCCTTGAATGCAAGCTGCTCATCATAAGAAAGAGCCTGAATCTGACAACCTCCACAACTTCTGTGCAGAGGGCACTCCGGCTCTACTCGATGCGGAGAAGGAGCCGTAATCTCCTCCACCCGCGCATATCCATAATTTTTCTTCACTTTCGTCGCACGCGCAACGATCTCATCACCGATCAAAGCATCCTTCACAAAGAAAGTCATTCCTTCATGCTTTCCGATGCCTTCTCCGCCAACGCCCATATCTGTGATGATTAAGGGAAATAAATCGTTTTTCTTCACTCTTGTTACCCTTCTAAAAATAATCAGGTCGTACTGGTTCTGCGAATATTGGACTCCAACAG
>CAKRKX010000013.1 GCA_934358675.1 uncultured Agathobacter sp.
GTGCCGCACAGACATCGATAATATAATCATCCTTCTTCGGGTCTGCCTCATGTGCAACCGTCATGGAACTGATGTCCTGCACATAAAACCAGCCGTCCTGAAAGCTTCCGAGTCCCGCCAGATAATCAAATCCGGACAGCGCGAACGCATACGGGATTCCTTCGATGGCATCCACCGTCACGCCCTCCTGACTCAGGCGGTTCTTCAACTCTTCCGGTGTACATTTCTGCGTATTCGCGCGCACCGTGATCTTCGCCGGCTGCATGAATGCCTCCAGCATCTTTCCGGTCACATCCTTGCCGTAATCAGCATTCCAGCTGTCAATGATCCACTCCGGAACCGAATAGCGCACGCTCTCATTCGGAAATGTCACATCCTTCCAGCCTCTTGCAACGCTTCTGAGAACCCCGTTCACAAAGCCGGATAACCCGGAAAATCCGCGTTTTCTGGCAAGCTTGACTGCCTCGTTGCACACAGCGGAATCCGGCACACCGTCCATATACATGATCTGATAAACGCTAAGGCGCATCAGCTCACGGATAAGTGGCTTCATCTTTTTTACTTTCGTTTTCGAGAACTGATCGATCACAAAGTCGAGCGTCAGCATGCGCTCGATCGTGCCCTCCGTCAGTCTTGTGAGGAAGGCTCTCTCCTGCTTCGACAGATACTGGTACTTGTCCAGTACATCGCGGAGCACAAGGTGGCTGTACTGCCCGTCGCGGTCGATCGAAAGGAGCATGTCCAGCGCCAGTTCTCTTGTATTTGTGCTGTTAGTCACGGTCTCTTCCTCCAAAAAGCAGGATAATTCGAAGCAGCTGTAAGATGGCTGCTGCCGCACTTGCCACATAGGTGAGCGCCGCGGCGGTCAGCACTTTTCTCGTTCCGTTTAACTCGTTTTCCCCAAGGATTCCCTGAGAACGCAGCATCATCATCGCTCTTCTCGACGCATCAAACTCCACCGGAAGTGTGATGAGCTGAAAGATAACCGCAAACGAAAACAGAATGATTCCGATATCAATGATCATCATGGATGAGCGATTATTCATCAAAGCTCCGATAATGATCACCGGCCACGCGAGCATGGAACCGAAATTGGCGATCGGAACAAAAGCACTGCGCAGCTTAAGCGGCACATAGCCTCTCGCATGCTGGATGGCATGCCCGCACTCATGGGCTGCAACACCGACTGCAGCAACCGATGTCTCATTGCACACGGAATCCGACAGATTCAGTGTCTTGTTTGCCGGATTGTAATGGTCGGTCAGATTTCCCGACACACGACGGATCTGTACATCATTGAGGCCCGCCGCCTGTAAAATACGCTGTGCCGCCTGTGCGCCGGTCATGCCGGACATACTGCGGTAACGCGAATATTTGTTGAACGTCGTCTTCACTCTTGCGGATGCGATCATACAGATGATGGCTCCGATAATGACTAAAATGTAGGTACTGTCCCAATATAAATACATAGCCGCTCCTTTCAAAAACTATGCGAAGAAGGTTCCTTCTTCCACCTGATTTCCGCGCAGGAATGCATCCGCCTCCATACGCTTTTTGCCCTCAAGCTGTACCTCAAGTAACGCAAGCTGTCCGGCTCCGGTCTGCACGATCAGATCATGCTTATCGGCACGGATGATACAGCCCGGCTGATAGTCGCTGTCCTCAGCGACAACTTTCGCTTTCCAGATCTTGAATGTCTTATTGTTTAAGTGTGTGTAGGCACTCGGCCACGGATTAAGACCACGGATCAGGCGCTCGATCTCTACCGCCGGCTTTTTCCAGTCGATATTACCCAGTTCCTTTGTAATCATTGATGTGTGGGTGCTCATCTCGTTGTTCTGCGGTGTGAAAGTCGCGGTGCCTTTTTCGAGCATATCCATCGTCTCGACGCAAAGCTTCGCTCCGACATCCGCCAGCTTGTCAAACAGACTTCCACCCGTCTCGTCCTCCGCCACACGCACCTCGCGCTTGGCGATCATATCGCCGGTGTCAAGTCCCACATCCATGCGCATCGTTGTCACGCCGGTGATCTCGTCACCGTTAATGACCGCCCACTGGATCGGTGCCGCACCGCGGTACTTAGGAAGCAGCGACGCATGTACGTTCACACAGCCGTAGCGCGGCATATCGAGGATGCTCTTCGGCAGGATCTGTCCGAACGCAGCCACAATGATAATATCCGCGTTGTACTTCTTCAAATATTCCACATTCGCATCATCCCTTATGCGCTTCGGCTGAAATACTTCAATATCATGTTCTAAAGCACACTCTTTGACCGGCGGAAACTGCATCGCTTTGCCTCTTCCCTTCGGCTTATCCGGCTGCGTGACAACAAGCACGACCTCGTGTCCCGCGCGGATGATCTCCTCGAGTGTACCCACCGCAAAGTCCGGTGTTCCCATAAATATTACTCTCATATTATTCGTCTTCACCTTCCTCTTCATACGTCACTTCGTGAAGCGGTCCCTCAACTTTTTCTACATATAAATGACCATCTAAGTGATCGAACTCGTGACACATTGCGCGGGCAAAAAGCTCCGTTCCCTCAACGATACACTCGTTCATATCCAGATCATAGTATTTTGCTTTCACATAATTCGGTCTTGTCACAGTTCCTGCCTTGCCCGGAACGCTTAAGCATCCCTCGTCTCCGGTCTGCTCGCCGGAACTCTCGATGATCTCCGGATTGATCATAATATACGGACCCTCACCGACATCAATGACAACAAGTCTCTTTAAGATTCCAACCTGCGGTGCGGCAAGACCGACGCCGTTCGCCTTGTACATGGTCTCTACCATATCTTCTGCCAGTGTGCGGATTCTCGGTGTCACCTCCGCGATCGGACGACATACTTTCTCAAGTACTTCGTCTCCCTGTGTTCTGATTGTTCTAAGTGCCATAATTTTTACCTCCTAAAATCCGCTTGCCGGATTGAAATCAAATTGAATTGTTACTTTGGAAAAGGCGTTCGTCTTCTTGCCGAACTGCTCGAGCGCATCCTTAAGCGCCACGAGTGTTGCGTAAGCCGCCGCCTTCATATATACCATCTTGCGATATACGTCATTGACCTTCGCCACGGCTGCATCCGCCGGTCCCACCACAAGCACGCGTCTTCCGCTCCTTGTGATCGCCGACTGCACCTTCTGTGCGATCAACTCCGCCGTCTGCGCAACGATCTGCTCATTCTCGCCCATACAGTGCACAACCAGAAGATTTGCCACCGGCGGGTAGTTCATCATACTACGGTACGCGATCTCCTGCTCGTAAAAGACCTCATAATCCTGCTTTTTTGCCGTCTGTATCGCAAAATGCTCCGGATCGTAGGTCTGTATGATCGCCTGCCCCGGCTTCTTTCCACGTCCCGCACGTCCTACTGCCTGCGTCAGAAGCTGAAATGTGCGCTCCGATGCGTGGAAATCCGCCACTCTAAGCGACATATCCGCTGCGAGCACGCCGACGAGCGTTACATTCGCAAAGTCATGTCCCTTGACGATCATCTGTGTTCCGATAAGGATATCCGCCTCCCGATTGGCAAATGCCTGCAGGATCTTCTCGTACGAGTCCTTCGTCCTCGTCGTGTCGTAATCCATGCGCAGCACTCTCGCCTGCGGGAACCTCTGCTTCACCATCGCTTCGATCTTCTGCGTTCCCGCCTTGAATCCGCCGAGGTACTTGCTGCCGCACGACGGACAGACTTTCGGCTGCGGTTCCTCGTAGCCGCAGTAGTGGCAGACCATCCTGCCACCGGCATGCTGGCTGAGTGATACATCGCAATGAGGACATTTTACCACATATCCGCAAGCTCTGCATGAAATAAATCCGGATACACCTCTCCGATTGAGAAAAAGCATGGTCTGCTCACCTTTTTCAAGGCGTTCTTCCATCAGTTCCTGCAACCGCATGCTTAGAATGGAGCGGTTGCCCTCACGCAGCTCTTCTCTTAAGTCTACGACCTCACATTCCGGAAGTCCCTTGTCCTCCACACGTTTTTTTAATTCCAGTAATTTATAATTTCCGATTTTTGCCTGATAGTAGCTTTCCACGGACGGCGTTGCCGAACCGAGCACGACGCTCGCCTGATTGACTCTCGCCCGCTCGATCGCCACCTCTCTCGCATGATAGCGCGGCGCATTCTCACTCTTATAGGACGTCTCATGTTCCTCGTCGATAATGATCAGCCCCAGCCTCTCAAACGGTGTAAAAAGCGCCGAACGCGGTCCGATCATAATATCGATATCACCCGCTTTTGCGCGCTCAAACTGGTCATATCGCTCGCCCTGCGAGAGCCTTGAATTCATAATCGATACCCGATCCCCGAACCGGTTATAAAAGCGCATCACAGTCTGGTACGTGAGTGCGATCTCCGGAATCAGCACGATCACCTGCTTTCCCTGTTCGAGCACATGCGCGATCAGCTCCATATACACTTCGGTCTTGCCGCTTCCGGTCACGCCTTTGAGCAGATAGGTCTGCCGCCTTCCTGCATCCCAGTCGCTTACGACTTCATCGACCACGCTCTGCTGTTCTTCGTTCAGTTGTAATCGATACTCGTTCTGCGACAGATGTGCCACCGGATTCCGGTAGCTTGTCGAGGACTCAATCAGCACGATGCCCTGCTCGGACATACCTTTGATCGTTGCCGCCGACACGTTCAGTTTCTGCGTCACGATCGCATAATCGATCTGTTCTTCCTCGATCAGTTCGCGAAGCAGTCTCGCCTTGGCAGTATAATGCTTCGCCTCGAAAAGTGCAAGTTTCTGTATCGCCTCATCCTTTGGGATGCCAAGCTTTACACTTCTCTTTTCAATCTGCTTCGTCTGTTTCTTGATCGGCAGCACCGTCTTTAATGCCTGATTCATCGTTGAACCATAGTTCTTTCGCATCCATCCCGCCAATGCGATCAGCTGCGATTCGATCGGGATACTTCCTTTATGAACAGCGATCAGATTCTTTATTTTCACGACATCGAACTCCGCCTCGTCCGTAACTTCGATGACGTAGCCGGTCAGAGTGCGGCTCCCGAACGGGATGTCAACCTGCACGCCCGGCTGTATCATCTCCTCCATACCCTCCGGGATCCGATACTGAAACGTCTTATCCAATTTATCCAGCGAGATGTCCACGATCACATTCGCGTACGCCACACGCTCACCTCCTTTTCCTCTATTTTTTCTGTTAATTTTGCCCGCTTGCCGGGGCGGTTCCCGCCCATCGGTTTGCCCCCTGATCTCAAAATCAGAAGCAGTGGCTTACCGAATCGGATAACCGCTCTAAAATTTAAACGAAAGAATTTTTAATCAGCAGGGTCACAGGTCTTTGGCAAACTCGGTTTTAGACAGAATTGCTGAATTTTCCAGCAGTGCGCGTTTCCCTTAATTTTTGTGTACGACAACGTTTGAACCATTCCGCGGCGGTGTCCGCCGGACACAGATGCGCTCGCGATTTTTAGCCTGCCTAAATGGACGTCCTCAGGAAGTCGTTATGAGCCGCCGCGACCAAACTCGCTTCGTGTTTATCGGAACGCCACCATGCTGTGTTGCTCACAAACATGTGGTCCAGCGGCGGCACGTTTCCTTCGAACGTCCATTAAGGCAGACACAAAATCACTCGGACGCAGTCTGTGTCCCGGCGAACAGCCGCCTTCGGAATTGTCCAAACTTTGGCGGACATAAATCATAGAAAAAGGGAAACGTGCATTGCGGAAAATTCCCAATTCTGGATAACTAGAGTTTGCCGAAGACCTGCGAGCCTGCGATAAAAATTCGTTGGTTTCCAATAAAGTAAGGCGGTTATCCGGCTGGGTAAGCCACTCTGCACATTCCGCAATCAGGGGGCAAACCGACGGGCAGAAACAGCCCCGGCAAGCGCCCCGAAAATTGCCTGAAAAATGCACAACTATGAGGTGAGCGTGTGGCGCGAAAGGATCGTGTGCACCATCGCCTCGTAGGTACTTGCGGAAGACTCCACCGTATCAAGGATTCCAAAGGATTCGAGTTTCTGCCTGCACTTCGGTCCGATGGCATAGACATCCATCTTACGTTTGCCGTACAGCCAGTTTCGTCGCGTCTCACCTGATAAGAAACGCTCCGCGGAAGATGCACAGGTAAAGAGGATTCCGTCATAGGTGATATCCTCGTCCATCCAGTCGTCGGATAACGGAACTTCCACATTCTCGTAGACGTTCATCCGTCCGTAACTGCAGATGGTGACAAGCGAATCCGCGAGGAATTCGTCTGCATTCTTTGCGGTCGGATGCCATAAGGTCACATTGTGGAACGGGTCGTTACCGTAGGTGGTATTGATGTATGTTTTCAGTTCGGCTGCCAAAGACTCACTGTTGTAATGCTCCGGCACAAAGTCCGCCCGAAGTCCGTATTCACTCAGTTTCTGTGCCGTCTTCTCTCCGATGGCGATCAGCTTTACATGCGATAGTGCACGCACATCCAGCTTCGATGCAAACAGATTTTTCATAAAGTATGTAACACCGTTTTTGCTTGTAAAGAGAAGCAGATCCACGGATGCCAGTTCTTCCCTGCGGTACAGCGAAGGAATCCACTCGATGCGTCCAAGCTGTAATTCCCGCACAAACGCCCCTTTGCCACGCAGCGATTCCGCCAGCTTCGACGGCTCGCTTCCGATTTTCGGAACCAGATAATGCTCGCCCCAAAGCGGCTGTTTTTCGTAAAAATTTAATTTTTCGCGGAGTGCCACCACATTGCCGACCACGATCATCGCCGGAGAAGTGAGTCCTTCCTCGGCGACACGATCTGCGATATCGGTCAGATTTCCGATACACGTCTTCTGCTGCGGCGTTGTCGCATGCGAGATGACCGCAACCGCTGTCATCGGATTGCGTCCGGCTGCAAGAAGTCCCTCTGCGATCTCCGCCACTTTGCTGAGTCCCATCAGAAAGATCAGTGTCTCCGCCGGATCGGTCATCGATGCAAAATCCATATCCGTCGTCTCATCGCGTCGGTTGTGTGCCGTGATCACACGAAATGAAGTTGCCACTCCGCGATGCGTAACCGGAATCCCCGCATAAGCGGCTCCTGCGATCGCGGAAGTTACCCCCGGCACCACAACAAAGGAGATGCCATGCTCGCGAAGGAACATGCCTTCCTCTCCGCCGCGCCCGAATACATAGACATCACCACCCTTAAGGCGGACAACGCAGCCATATTCTTTCGCCTTGCGGACAAGAAGCGCGTTGATCTCTTCCTGCGGCAGCGTGTGATGGCGGTCTGCCTTGCCGACATAGATACACTCACAGTCTTCCCTTGCATTCGCTAAAAGTTCCGGCGATGCAAGCCTGTCATATATGATGCAGTCTGCTTTTTGCAGAAGCTGCATACCTTTTTGCGTGATCAGTCCCGGATCTCCCGGTCCTGCCCCTACCAGATATACGATTCCCACGGTTGTTCCTTTCCTCATACCTTTCATGCTTTTACAATCTACCATAAAAGATACCATATCTGCCCCGAACAAACAAGAATATCCGCCACACCGGATCCGGTGCGACGGATATTTCAAAACATATTTTAAATTATACTAACGTCTTCTCCACGTACTTGAATTCACAAGAATTAACATCGGGAAGATCTCCAGTCGTCCCGCGAGCATGTCGAAGATCAGAATCAGCTTCGAGAACCACGAGAAGATGCCAAAATTACAGGTCGGTCCCACCATTTCCAATCCCGGTCCGATATTGTTAAAGCACGATACAACCGCAGTAAGATTCGTGGTCACAGAAAGTCCGTCAATGGATACGAGCAGAAAGCTTACCAGAATAATCACAACATACGCTACCAGATAGGTGTTTGTGTTTTCCAGCACATCCTCGCTGATCCTGCGCCCATTCACACGTACTACTTCCACACGGTGTGGATTGAGAACTCTCCTTGTGTTACGGCGCAGATTCTTAAGAAGAAGCAGCGCACGTCCGCATTTCAATCCGCCTCCGGTACTTCCCGCACATGCCCCCACAATCATAAGTGCAAAAAGAATTCCCTTTGAAAAGCTCGGCCACAGGTCAAAATCCGTCGTTGCAAAACCGGTCGTGGTCACAATACTGGCAACCTGGAAAGCCGCATGCCGGATCGTTTCACCGATGGTGTCATAATACCCGCGCAGATTTAAGACAATCAGCACAATACTTCCGAGAACAATCGCAAAATACATGCGAAGCTCCTCGTCCTCAAATACGGATTTCACATGCCGGATCATAAGAAGATAATAGCAGCCAAAGTTCACACCAAAAAGCAGCATAAATACGGTGCATACATTCTGGATATACGGGCTGTAACCGGCAATACTGTCATTTTTAATACCAAATCCTCCGGTACCTGCCGTGCCCATCGCCGTACATACCGCTTCAAAAAGAGACATTCCTCCGAACAACAGGAAAATGATATTTAAAAACGTCAATAAAATGTACATCAAATACAAAATACGTGCCGTGGTGCGCATCTTCGGAACTAGCTTTCCGACGGTCGGTCCCGGGCTCTCCGCGCGCAGAAGATGCAGCGTAAAGCCGCTTCCCTTGTCGCCCCTTTCGCCCACAGCCAAAAGGAATACAAGTACACCCATTCCACCTAACCAATGACTGAAGCTCCGCCAGTAAAGCATGCCTTTGGACAAGCCTTCCACATTCGATAAAATGGAAGCTCCGGTCGTTGTAAATCCGGACACGATCTCAAACAGCGCATCCAGGAAATTCGGGATCTCACCCGACATAAAGAAAGGCAGGCATCCCATAAGACTTAAGAATATCCAGCTCATGCCGACGCACACAAGACCTTCCCTCGCATAAAAGCGACGTACCGCGTGACGGCACAACCAATACAGGATTGCTGCCACACCGGCCGTGATCACAATAGAGAGCGCAAATCCCCAGATTGCAGGAATGTTGCGTTCCATCGTACTGATCAATAATGCAGGCAGCATAAACGCCGCCTCCACAAACAGGATCTGGGAAATAAATTTTCCCATCATTTTATAGTTCATAGCTTCCTCACTCAAAAATATCGTTTATCTGCAGAAGTGACATACCGCTTTTTGCAACAACGATCAGCGAATCTCCCTTCTGATACATAGAATCACCGCTCGGAATCTCCGTCTTGCTTCCGTGACTGATGCAGACGATCAGCACATTCGCCTTCGTCTTCATCTCGCGGAGCGGTGTTCCGATATAACGCGTTTTCTCGTCCACAACAAACTCCAACGCCTCAGCCTGTCCCTCCGCAATATTGTGCAGAGTCAGCGCAGCACCGGCAGTATTCTGCATCGCACGCACATAGCGCACGATATTGTTGCAGCAGAGTTCCTTCGGACAGATCACGCTGCCAATGCCTAACGAATCATGGATATTGTGGATCTCCATGTGTCCGACCTTCGTGATCACCTGCGGCACGCCGCAGTTTTTCGCGTAAAGTGAGATAATCATATTCATTTCATCGATTCCGGTCATCGAAACGAGCGCGTCGCAGTCAAATATGCCCTCGCTCTCCAGCAGGAACTGGTTGCTCGCATCCCCGTGGATCACGCAGACTTCCTTCGGCAGCTTGTTCGCCAGCTCAATGCAGCGATCCTCGTCCTGCTCGATCAGCTGCACGGTAACCCCGTCTCTTGCAAGGCGTTCCGCCAGATAATAACCGATTCGTCCGCCCCCGCAGATGATAACACGTTTCGCCTTATGTGTGATCACCCCGAGGTTCTTGAGCAGAATCGTCAGATTCTCGGAAGGTGCCGTAACAAAGACGCGGTCTCCTTCCTGCAATACAAAGTGTCCGTCCGGAATCTGTGCCACACCCTTGCGGCTGACCGCGCAGACCAGTACTTTACATTTGATGATGCTGTCAAGATCATTGAGTGCAACATTGCAAAGCCTGCTGCCCTCATCAATACGAAGCTCTACGATTTCCACACGGCTTTTGGCAAAGGTATCTCTCTGTAAAAAGCCCGGGTATTTGATCAGACGCTCGATTTCACGCGCAGCCTGCTTCTCCGGGTTGACCATAAGAGAAAGCGAATACACATCACGCATCGTAAAAATCTGCTTTCCGTATTCCGGATTTCGAATTCTTGCGATCGTATGAATCTTCGGATTTAAACCGTGCGCCGTCATACAGCAGAGCAGGTTGATCTCATCGGCACTGGTCGCAGCGATGAGCAGATCTGCCTTGCGGACATCCGCACTCTCTAACACGCGCATGGAGGCGCAGTTACCCTGCACCCCCATGACGTCATATCGTTCCACACTGGAATCTAACACCTTTTGGTTTGAGTCGATCAAAGTAAGATCATGTCCCTCCGCCGACAATTTCTGTGTCAGCGTCAGACCAACCTTACCGTCACCGGCAATTATAATCTTCACGAATACAATCCTCCGCTAATTTTCTATATATATTCATAAACATTATAGCAGTAAAAACGCAAAAGGCAAGAAATAACTATTCGCATTCATCAAAACTTAATATTGCTTTAAACAGATCACCGTCGATCTGGATGGCAAAATTGCCGCCCATCAGTGCGGTCAGGCTTTGGGCGATCGAGAGCCCAAGCCCGCTTCCTTCCGTGTTTCGCGAGCTGTCACCGCGCACGAAACGCTCCATTAATTCTTCGCTTGAAATGTTTAACTGGTATCTGGATGTGTTGCGGAAGGTCATAATCACCATGCCGTTGAATTTTTCCAGATCAATGTACACACGTGTTCCCGGCTGCGCGTATTTGCAGATATTGCTCATCAGATTGTCGATCACACGCCACAGATGTCTTCCGTCCGCCATAATGTTTGCGGGCGGCTCCGGACTGCTCACCACGATATCGAGTGCGCTTTTTGTCGCGCGGTCCTCAAACTCGCCGACCACCTGCGCCAGCATCACGGTTGCATCGCATTTCTCCAGTTCTACCTTGATGTTACCGGTCGATGCCTTGGATGCCTCCATCAGATCCTCGATCAGTTTCTTAAGCCGTGCCGACTGGCGATCGAGCACCTCTAAATACTCCTGTACCTTCGGATTGTCGATCTCTTCTTTTTCCATGAGATCCACATAGTTGATGATCGATGTCAGCGGCGTCTTGATATCGTGCGATACATTGGTAATGAGTTCAGTCTTAAATCGCTCACTCTTCATCTGTTCATCAACCGCACGGGAGATCCCCTGTCCGAGATTGTTTAAATGATCCGCATGTGCCTTGAATGAACCAATCATCTTCTTTGTATTGATCGGCTTACTGTAATCGCCCTGTACCATACGCTTTCCGCCGTCAAAAATCTTCTTTAACTGGAAAGCAATCTTGAACACAAACGGAATCTCCACTAATTTATATAAGAAGAATAGGGAAATCTCCACTCCGGTATCATAATCGGTTACCCCGATCACGAATAGCTGCAGCAGCGTCAGTACCGTGACTGCAGTGCCAACCCGGACGGAAAGTGCTGTATTCTCACGGATCTTTGCCACCAGCCAGTGAAACGGTCTGCATATCTGATGGCAGACAGTATAATACCAGAATTTTTTTGTTTTCACACGGACCGCCGTACTGGTAAACACAAGAAGCACCAGATACTCTGCAGCTGCGGTCAGAAGGAGCATCAAAGCAACGCCAAGCCCTAAGGTTATATACATAGAGATGAACGCCTCCATACATAACATAACAAGAGCGATGCATCCCGTATCAATCAGTCCGACCATGAATAAAAGAATTCCGTATGGAATCTTATCCACCCAGGTAAGGTGAATCTCATCATCCGTCTTTCTTCTTCCCGCTGCCTGCATCAGAAATACCAGGCAGGCCAGAAAGATCATTGCCGATATCACGACCCAGATTCCCGATGTCTGACGAAATACACAAAAGCGGTTTATCAACGGATGAACGGTGTTCAGGTAGTCCTTTGTGCCGTTTTTGAGTGTCGTTTTCTTAATCAGCGGATCCATAACGGACAGATAGACCGTATACTCTTCAATCTGCTTTCCTTTTAAGGATGTTGCGTCATATTCGAATGTTCCGTCACTATCCAGATGATACACATTCTCCAGAATCAGTTTCTTCTCATCCGGAATACTGTCTACCGTCTCAATGATCGAAGAACCGGCATCCTGAAAAGAAGCCTCATACGAATCAAACAGGAGCACATTATTCTGCTTCATCCATAATTCGATCGTTTTTTCGTCCAACCGTTTTCCGGTTGTATCCTGCGTATAATAAATTTCTCCATTCTCTCCTTCTTCACGGGAAAAGGAGTCATCCGACATATCCGAAGCAGTTTTCCCCGTCCCGTAACAGTAGAATGCATTCATCGTATAATAATTACCGGTGGCACCCTGTCCATAGAACATACCGTCTTCCTTATCATAGACGATCTTCTGTACCTGACGCGTTCTCCATTGCTCCGTCCAGTACCAGTCCTGATTTGCATATCCAAACAGAAGCGACCACATAGAAGGCTGCATGATCTTATTTTCCACATAGCTTTGGGCCGGTACCTTCACAGTGGTCAGCGCAGAATCGGTGTCAAACGATGCATCATTGGTATATAATACTTTTTTTGTGCTTCCATCCGTTGCTTCCAACGCCACGGAATAGCGGATATTTCCCCCATCCAGACCGCTCCAGTCAATGTTGTTTCGGGTATCCTGCGATCCGTCACTGCTCGCCTGCTCCGCAAATACGCCACTATCCTGCAGCAGATAATTTCCATACCCTTCCAGAAGCTGCTTCTGCATCGCTTTTTCCAGTTCCGACTGCTTGATCTGCATTTCCGGTACTGTTCCGAACAGGACAGCCGCCACTGCCGTCACCACGAGCACAAAGCCACTGATGATGGCAAGCAGCATCGCCACAACTTTCGCCCATGTCTGTTTTCTTAACTCTTCCATTACGTTTCCTCCATTTTATATCCGCGTCCCCAGACGACTTTCAGATAACGCGGCTCTGCAGGATTGTACTCCAATTTTTCCCGCAGATGACGGATATGGACCGCAACCGTATTCTCGATTCCGTACGGACTGTCCTTCCATACCGTCTCATAGATCTGATTCGGCGAAAATACCTCTCCCGGATGCTCCATGAGCAATTTCAGGATGTCATACTCCGTTCTCGTCAGATTTACTTTTTCGCCATCCAAAAAGACTTCTTTGGACTTATCATCCAATTCGATTCCGCCGATCGTAATCCGACTCGGCTGTACCTGTCCGCTTCCAAGCTGCATGTATCTGCGCAGCTGCGACTTCACGCGCGCCTGCAGCTCGACCGGGTTAAAAGGCTTTGTAATATAATCATCCGCTCCGACCGTAAGACCGAGTACCTTGTCTGTGTCCTCGCTTTTTGCCGTCAGAAGAATCACCGGCACATTCGAGATCTCGCGGATCTTGACCATCGCCTCGATGCCGTCCATCTCCGGCATCATGATGTCCATCAGTACCAGATGGATTTCCTCGCTTCTTATGATGTCCAATGCCTCTTTTCCGTTATACGCTTCGTAAACCTGATAACCATCACTCTTTAGGTAGATTCCCAAAGCCGTTACAATATCCTTTTCATCGTCACAAACTAAAATATGATACATAATTAAACCGCCACCTCGTATTCATGATTAATCATACATACATTGTAGCGGTTTTCTTATGAATTTCCAATGAGGAAACGTATTAAGATTTGATGAAGTTCCTTCATCTTTTAACGGAACAGCAAAAATGCGATGACCGAAAGCCACCGCATCTTCTTCCTGTCTATATTTACTTTATATAAGCCTCCACACTCTTTTTCAGCCGCCGCATGCCGTCTTCCACATTGGCGCGGTTCGTCGCCACATTCAGGCGCAGGAACCCGTCGCCGTTGCTGCCGTACTCGCGTCCCGAGGCAAGATAAAGACCGCTTGTTTTACGGATGAAAGCATACATTGCATCCGAATCCGTCGTCAGCGACGAGATATCCAGCCACATCAGATAGGTTGCTTCCGATTTTACAACCTTCACCTGTGGAATTTCTTTCTTAATGTATTCCGTCACATACTGTTTGTTTTCCTCAATGTATTTCCGAAGCTGATCCAGCCATTCCTCACCATAAGTGAAAGCTGCCACCGTCGCACATACGGCAAAGGCGTTCGGCTCTGCCACCTCATCCGTGTTGAGTCTTCTCCACATCTTGTGATGCAATACCCTGTTCTCTGCGTAGACAGCTGCCGTCTGCAGTCCCGCAAGGTTAAACGTCTTCGTCGGAGCGATGCAGGTCACGCTGATATTTCGGCAGGTTTCATTGACCGATGCAAACGGAACATACTCTTTTCCCGGTGCGGTCAGATCACAATGGATTTCATCGGAAAGTACGGTAACATCATATTTTGAACATAGTTCACCAACCTTTGCGAGCGTTTCTTTGTCCCATATCTTACCGATTGGGTTGTGTGGATTGCATAAAATCATGAGTGTCGTCTGCGGATCGGCAAGCTGCTGCTCCAGAGTCTCCCAATCTACGCTGTAACGCTCACCATCGTAGAGAAGTTTATTCTCCACAATGTTTCTTCCGTTGTTATAGATGGAGTTAAAGAAGATGTTGTAGGTCGGGGTCTGCACGAGTACATTCTCCGCCGGCGTCGTAAGCTTCCGCACCGCACTGGAGATGGCAGGAACAATACCGGTCACGAAGATCAGTTTTTCCGGATCAAGTTCCAGTCCGTGACGCTTTTTCCACCAGTTGACATAGCTTGCACTCCATTCATCCGGCAGGATCGAATAACCGAAGATTCCCTGCTCCACCCGTCTGGCCAGCGCTTCCCGAACCTGCGGGACCGTCTCAAAATCCATATCTGCCACCCACATCGGCAACTCGTTCTCCGGCACATCCCACTTTAGGGAGCCCGTGCCTCTTCTGTTTACCTGTTTTTCAAAATCATACTTCATACTTTTATTTTCCTTTCCGCATCTAAAAAATAAGCGTTTGTGAAAAGGCCGGGACACGCCGCCACAGGATTTTTGCAAATGCCTATCAAAAAGACGAAGAGCCCGGTCATAAAACCGGGCTCGTATCTTTTTCTTTTACGCTTCTGTCTCAGATGTTGACGTATTGTCTGTTGATGCACTGTTCTTGGACTTATAATACTCCTCAAACTTCTTGTTTGCGGCATCCATGGTTCTCTGGCTGATATCCGGGAGCTTCTGTCCCCAGGCTTTCGTTGCCTGATCAAAACCTTTCTGCATCGCTTCCTGCATCTTCTTCATCTTATCCACATCATCGCCTGCCAGAGCACTTGCAAAGTCAAACAGACGATCTGCGGTCTGCTGCACACCGTAATATCCGTCATCCGCGATATCTTTCTGTGCCTGCAGCTTTGTCTGCGCATCCACGGTAAAATCGCCTTTTGCAAGGAATTTCCACATATCGTTTGCATTCGTGTATGTGGTTGCCTGCTTTGTCATCATCTGCTGAACAAGGCTTGTCAACTGCTGCTGACGAGACTCCTGATCTGCCTTAAGCTGCTTAACCAGTGCGGCACGATCCTCGGCACTCATCTTGTTGACCGAATACGTTGCCTTCTTGGAAGTATCGGATTTCTCCTCGCTCTTCTCATATACGACACCGTCAGTCTTGGTCTCTTCGGTCTTCTTGGCTGCATCTTCCTTCTTTGCCGTATCAGAAGCCTTAGCCGCATTCTGTGCATTGTAAGAATCATATACCTGGGTCTGTGACATTACACTTGCTACACTCATGTGTTTCATCCTCCTTGAGTCAATCATCCCGAATTTAAATCCGTTTAAATTCCTATCACTGCCTACTACTAATAGCTATATCGACAGAATTCAGAGATTCTTTAGCTTTTTACCGAAAAATATATTACAGAGCCTTAATTCTCTCCAGTGCCTTAACGGTATTCTCATAATTACCGAATGCAGTCAGTCTGAAGTATCCCTCACCGCTCGGTCCGAATCCGGATCCCGGTGTTCCTACTACATTTGCTTTTTCTAATAAGTAATCGAAGAACTCCCATGAAGTCATTTTATCCGGTGTCTTTAACCAGATATACGGTGCATTCACGCCGCCGAATACCGTGTAGCCTGCATCCTTAAGACCTTCCTTGATCGTCTTGGCATTCTTCATATAATAAGCGACCTGATCTTTCAACTGTGCCTTTCCTTCTGCGGAATATACAGCCTCTCCGGCTCTCTGTACGATGTACGGAGCACCGTTGAACTTGGTTCCGTGTCTTCTTGCCCACATTGCGTTCAGTGATACATCACCGCACTTTAAGTCCTTCGGAACTACGGTAAATCCGAGACGCACACCGGTAAATCCGGCATTCTTGGAGAAGCTTCGAAGCTCGATTGCGCAGGTTCTTGCACCTTCACACTCATAGATGGAATGTGCAACATTGTCCTCACTGATGTATGCTTCATAAGCGGCGTCATAGATAATGACAGCGCCTACTTTGTTTGCGTAATCAACCCACTCCTGTAACTGATCCTTGGTCAGAGTCGTTCCGGTCGGGTTGTTCGGCAGACACAGATAGATCATATCCGGAGTCACCTTCGGGAATTCCGGAACGAAATTATTTGCAGCGGTACAAGGCATATAGATCACGTCGCTCCATGTCTCGGTCGCCTTATCGTATGTGCCGGTTCTGCCTGCCATAACGTTGGAATCCACATAAACAGGATATACCGGATCACAGACTGCGATGCGGTTCTTCGCACCGAAGATCTCCTGAATATTTCCGGAATCACTCTTGGCACCGTCTGAGATAAATACCTCATCAAGTTCTACCTGACATCCTCTTGCCTTGTAATCATTCTCAACGATTGCTTTGCGTAAGAACTCATATCCCAGATCCGGAGCGTATCCGCGGAATGTCTCTGCATGTCCCATCTCATCAACCGCCTTGTGCATTGCATCAATGATGGCCGGAGCGAGCGGCTGTGTCACATCGCCGATTCCGAGACGGATGATATCCTTGTCCGGGTTGGCTGCCTGATATGCATTTACTTTCTTTCCAATTGTACTGAACAGATAGCTGCCCGGCAGCTTCTGATAGTTATCGTTAATCTGAAACATGTTGTTCCTCACTTTCTTTATTTTGTTCTTCTATTTTATATTTGATTCACACAGTCCGGGATTTCTCTGTTAGGTTACACTAATCCCGAACAGATACAGTTTAGCATTTTATCACACCACTGTAAAGACCCGGTTCGTCCTACAGAAATCAGCTATCCGTCCTGCATCAGACTTAAGATCATCTGCGAGACCTCCACCAGACCGGTTCCGTTTTCCATGCTTCTTTTTTGTATGTAACGATGCGCCTCTTCCTCTGAGAATTTGTTTCTCTCCATAAGAAGTGCCTTGGCCTGATCGATGAGCTGACGTTCTTCCTCCGATCTCTGTCGCGGAACCCTGTGCATGCGTTTTCGCCTGCGACGGATCTCGCCTTCCATCATCTCGAGTGTCTGTAAAAGCTCATGCACTTTCATCGGCAGCACCAGGCAGACCAGATTTTCCACCTCGCGTTCCTGTATCGAAGCGGGCGAGGCGATCAAAAGCATCTGAAACTCCGGCGGCAGGTAATCGTGGATTTCCATATACATCATGTCGACAAACCGGCTGCCACAGATCAAAATTCCGTTCTCCAGATTGTTCACACTTGCCAACGCCTGCGCCCCGGTCGTGCACACTGCCTGTACGCTGTATCCGCTCTGTGTTAATATTTTCTTGACATTCTGGGCGGTTTCCTTCTTCGGAAACGCAATTACTATGTTATTCACTGCATTGTCACCTGATCATTGAAATGAAATCTTCTATATCTTATACAGATACTCTTCAATCTCCCAACCGGTAACCTGTGTGCGATACTGCATCCACTCGGCTTCCTTCGCCTCCATATATTTACCGGTGATGTGTTTGCCCAATACATCCTGAATAAAAGCGTCCTTCTTCAACTCGCGAAGCGCGGCATGTAAATCCGCCGGAAGCGACTCGATCCCCCTGCTCTCACGCTCATCTTCGTCGAGCTCATAAATATTCTCCGGTACCTCTGCCGGCGGCTCAATATGATTGCGGATTCCGTCAAGGCCGGCCGCAAGGCATACCGCAAGCGCCAGATACGGATTGGCAGCCGGATCCGGATTACGCAGTTCCACTCTCGTCTCCTGACCTCTGCTTGTCGGAATGCGGATGAGCGGGCTGCGGTTCGTTGCCGACCATGCAATATAGCACGGAGCCTCATAACCCGGAACAAGGCGCTTATACGAGTTGACCAGCGGATTCATGATCACGGTGATCGCTTTCATATGCTTCATGATTCCACCAATAAAATAGTACGCTTCCTTACTCAGTCCAAGTTCCCCGTTCGCATCATCAAAAATATTCTTTCCTTCCTTGGACAATGACATATTGATGTGCATGCCTGATCCGTTGATTCCGTACTTCGGCTTTGGCATAAAGCTTGCAAAAAGACCGTGCCTCTTGGCGATCGTCTTGACCGCAAGCTTAAATGTCATAATATTGTCAGCCGTATGCATCGCCTCATCATATTTAAAATCGATCTCATGCTGCGCCGGTGCAACCTCATGATGGGATGCCTCGATCTCAAAGCCCATATCCTCAAGAGTCAGTACCATATCGCGTCTCGCGTTCTCGCCGAGATCCACCGGACCAAGATCAAAATATCCCGCCTTCTCATGGGTGATCGTCGTCGGTTGTCCGTTCTCATCCTGATGGAATAAGAAGAACTCACACTCCGGTCCGACATTGAATGTATAGCCCATCTCTGCGGCTTCAGCGATCTGTTTCTTTAAGATATAACGCGGATCTCCGACAAACGGTGTGCCGTCCGAGCAATGCACATCGCAGATGATACGTGCGACCTTGCCCTGCTGCGGTCTCCACGGAAAAATCGTAAAGGTATCCAGATCCGGATACAGATACATGTCCGACTCTTCGATCCGCACAAAACCTTCGATGGAAGAACCGTCAAACATACACTTGTTGTTTAACGCCTTTTCCAACTGGCTTGCCGTAATGGCGACATTCTTTAACGTGCCGAAGATATCGGTAAACTGCAGACGGATGAATTCCACATCCTCCTCTTCCACCATGCGAAAAATATCTTCCTTGGTATATTTACTCATCATTCTCTCTCCTTTATATAATGAATTACCTGCTCATAGGACATCGGTCCTCCGAACAGATCCAACGCACTTCCGATCGTAACATTTAATTTATTGTGTCCAAGCGCTGCAAGCTGCTCCAGATCCTCGTAGCTATGCACGCCTCCCGCATACGTGATCGGGATCTTCGCCCAGTCACCGAGAAGCTGTGCAAGCGGCTTCTCAATTCCGTTGGCCTTACCTTCCACATCCACCGCATGCACCAAAAACTCACAGCAGTATTCCGACAACCGGTCCAGCAGTGCCTCACACATGCGCTCATCCGTAAACTTCTGCCAGCGGTCGGTCATGATATAATAACCGCTTGTCCCGTCCGGCATCGTCCGGTAACGGCACGAGAGATCCAAAACGAGGTGCTCCCTGCCCACCGCCTGATAAATTTTATCAAGATTCTCATAATTTACGGCACCATCCTTAAACACATAAGATGTGACGATGACAGCGCTCGCACCTGCCTCAATAAATTCTGCTGCATTGTCCGCGGTAATTCCGCCACCGACCTGAAGCCCACCCGGATACTCCCGGAGTGCAGCCAGTGCCTGCCGCTTCGTAGCCTCATAATATTCGCTTCCCTGCGGATTCAAAAGAATAATGTGGCCTCCTTTGATGCCCTGCTTCTTATATAAATCCGCGTAAAACGGCGCATTCTGTTCGGACACAAAATTTTCGGTTGCAACACTTCCCTGATCCTTTAACGAACTTCCGACGATCTGCTTGACCTTGCCGTTGTGGATATCGATACACGGTCTGAACTGCATCACTTTCTCCTTCTTATTATTATATGTCTAGACAACTGTTGTCATATTTCAAAAAACGGGCATAGAAAGTCCCCTTGCGTGGCTCCCTTGCCCTACCTTATATAATATACTATTCACCTATCAAAAGAAATTATAACACAAGCCCTCCTGTTTGTGAATCATTTTATTTATTAGAAAAACAGCGTTGTTTTATAAGTAATAATGCACCCTGCATCCCTTGACACTCCCACATTATTTTGCTATTGTATATACAATTATTCTAAAAAGTATGAGTTTACAAAAAAGAAGAAAGTGAGGAAATTAGAAAATGGGTACTATTATCGGCGAAGGAATTACATTTGACGACGTTCTTCTGGTACCTCAGTATTCTGAGGTAACTCCGAACATGATCAATCTTACGACACACCTTACCAAGAAGATCGTGCTGAACATTCCTATGATGAGTGCTGCAATGGATACGGTTACCGAATCCAAGATGGCAATTGCAATGGCAAGACAGGGTGGTATCGGTATCATCCACAAAAATATGTCAATTGAGGCACAGGCAGAAGAGGTCGATAAGGTAAAACGTTCTGAGAACGGTGTTATTACCGATCCATTTTTCTTATCTCCGGATCATACATTACAGGATGCCGACAATCTGATGGCGAAATTCCGCATCTCCGGCGTTCCGATCACAGAGAACGGACGTCTCGTTGGAATCATCACAAACCGTGATCTGAAATTTGAGACCGATTTCACCAAGAAGATCAGCGAATCCATGACTTCCGAAGGTCTGATCACCGCTCCGGAAGGAATTACATTAGAAGAAGCAAAGAGTATTCTTGCCAAGGCAAGAAAAGAGAAACTCCCGATCGTTGACAAGGATTTCAACCTCAAGGGATTAATTACCATTAAAGATATCGAGAAGCAGATCAAGTATCCGCTCTCTGCCAAGGATGAGCAGGGACGTCTCCTCTGCGGTGCCGGTGTCGGTATCACAGGCAACATGATGGAGCGTGTCGATGCACTGGTAAAGGCACACGTTGATGTCATCGTTGTCGACTCCGCACACGGACATTCCAAGAATATCTTAGAGGCTGTCAAGAAGATTAAAGCTACTTACCCTGACTTACAGGTTATCGCAGGTAACATCGCTACCGGTGCTGCTGCAAAGGCTCTTATTGAGGCCGGTGCGGATGCTGTCAAGGTAGGTATCGGACCTGGATCCATCTGTACAACACGTGTCGTTGCAGGTATCGGTGTTCCACAGATCTCTGCGATCATGGATTGTTACGAAGTTGCCAAGGAGTATGGTATTCCGGTTATCGCAGACGGCGGTATCAAATATTCCGGAGATATGACCAAAGCACTTGCAGCCGGAGCCAACGTATGTATGATGGGCTCCATGTTTGCCGGATGTGATGAGGCTCCTGGTACATTCGAATTATTCCAGGGAAGAAAATACAAAGTATACCGTGGAATGGGATCCATCGCTGCTATGGAGAACGGAAGCAAGGACCGTTACTTCCAGGAAGGTGCCAAGAAGCTTGTTCCGGAAGGTGTTGAAGGTCGTGTAGCTTACAAGGGAACTCTTGAAGATACCGTATTCCAGCTGATCGGCGGTATCCGATCCGGTATGGGTTACTGCGGCTGCGCCGATATCGAGACCTTGAAAGAGAACGGAAAGTTTGTTAAAATATCTGCAGCATCTCTCCGTGAGAGTCATCCGCATGATATTCATATCACAAAAGAGGCTCCGAACTATAGTTCCGACGATCACTAGAAGATGTTTTGTAGCAAATAAACGTGTAACGGCATATGCCGTTACACATTTAAATTCTTTAATATGAGGTGAATTTTTTGACCCCTGGTGACATAGTACAACTTATTATTTTAATACTTTTACTGCTGCTCTCTGCATTCTTTTCATCGTCAGAGACAGCCCTTACCACCGTCAATAAAATACGCATGCGTACCCTGTCTGAATCCGGAGATAAACGAGCAGACAGGGTTCTGCGCGTTACAGATGATTCCGGAAAGATGCTTTCCGCCATCCTGATCGGCAATAATATTGTCAATCTGTCGGCTTCTTCGCTTGCCACTTCCCTTGCGATCAAGTATTTCGGAAGTGTCGGTGCCGGTATTGCAACCGGTATCCTCACATTCCTGATCCTGATCTTCGGCGAGGTGACACCTAAGACGCTCGCAACCATTAAGGCGGATTCCATCGCTTTATCCATTGCCGGAATCATTCAGATTCTTATGAAGATCCTGACTCCGGTCATCTTCATCATCAACAAGCTGTCGATGGGTCTTCTCTTTCTGCTTCGCATCAATCCGAAGGATGCTGCCCAGCAGATGACAGAGGAAGAACTTCGTACGATCGTGGATGTCGGTCAGGAGACCGGTGTCATCGAGAACGAGGAGCGCAACATGATCCACAACCTCTTCGACTTCGGTGATGCGGAAGCCAAAGAGATCATGGTACCGCGTATCGACATGACCTTCGTTCAGGTGGATGCTACCTATCAGGAAGTGCTTGATGTCTTTCGTGAAGACATGTTCACACGTCTTCCGGTATACGAAGATACGACCGACAATGTGATCGGTATCATCAATATGAAGGACTTTCTTCTTGAGAAAGACGATGCGGATTTTTCTGTTCGTTCCATGCTCCGCGAGCCTTACTTTACATACGAGCACAAGAATACCGCGGATCTGTTTCTCGAGATGCGTAAATCTTCCATCTCCCTTGCGATCGTACTTGATGAGTACGGCGTGACGGCCGGACTGATCACACTTGAAGATCTCCTTGAAGAGATCGTCGGTGAGATCCGTGACGAGTACGATGAGGATGAGGTCGACGATATTACACCGATCAGCGACCGTGAATTCTATGTTCTCGGCTCCGCTAATCTGGATGATGTCAGTGATGCATTGGGACACAATTTCGAGTCCGATGATTACGATACGATCGGCGGTTACTGCCTCGGACTTCTCGGTCATCTACCGGAGAAGAACGAGATTGCGATCACCGATGATAACATTCTGATCAAAATCGACCGTATGGATAAGAACCGTATCGAGCGCGTCTATATCAAACTTCCGGATCCGGAGCTTTCCAAAGAGAAATAACTCCCGGACGGACAAACGATTGATTACGCTTTACGCAATGCATAACGAAGAATCTGACGACGGATTGCATCCGTCACCCACACGGAATCGGGCGCTAAGCCGCCTTTCTCCTGTGGCACCGGATTTTCGTACTCATCTTCAAAATATTTACTGCTGATAAAGCGGCAACGAACCTTTATGTTCGTTGTCGTTTTTTTATTTCCGCTATCCTCCGTTGGTGTCGGTGGTATTGGATCCGGCGGTGTTGGGATCGGCGGTGTTGGGGTCGGCCCCGGCGGTGTCGGATCCGGATCAGGTTCCGGGTCTGAATCCTCCCACACAGCATACAGATGCAGTTCCGGTGCATTCTGGTTGATCCACTTTGCGGTAATATGCTGACCAATCTTATACTTTGCCTTCTTCGCATTCGGCGACAATGCCCAGCCTAACGCAGGCTTATCATTCTTCATTCCCGGATTATACTCCAACTCTGCGCCATGTTTATTGTATCGAATTATCTGACAATCGACCATATCGTCCTGTGCAGACCTATTGCAATGGAAATAAATACGCAACTCTCTTGGTGTGCCATTTGCAATGCACACTCCGTTTTCATTGACGGTAAGACTGCTATATTTCTGTCCGCTGCTTACCAGTCCGCACCAGTTTGTAAAATCATATCCTGTCGCTTCCTGCGCGCTGATCTCAACATACGTTCCGTAGCAGTATACTCCGGAACCCTCCACCGACTTGATCCCTTCACCGGCGATCACATTCACCTGATAGAACAGCCCTTCCACATACTTGTCAAAATAGCTGTACAGAGACTGTCGCGCCGCACTGCTCCAGTTTGCCGCGCCGGCAATCCCGCTGTAATTTGTATACACTTTGCCGGATACCGGTCCATCGTCATTCATGCTTCCCTTTACTTTTCCGTTCTTCACAACCGTCATGCACGCATCCAGACGAATGGTTACATTTCCTTTCTGCAGCGCTTTTGTTGCTCTCGCATTCAACCTGGATTTCAACCGGAAAAGCGGTACACAATACTGATTGTACTCATACTGCCCCACCGTTGTGCGGTCCGACAGAAACATATAATCTCCACCAAGTTTGAGATACAGTGTCTGCAATGTATTTCCACTCAGATTTCTGACCGTAACCTTCCATCCGAGCGTTCGAAATGTCGTATTCGATGTTGCCTTCTTTGCTCGTGTTCCATAAAAGATCAGACCATCCGTTGACGTAGCCGGGCAAAACACAACGGAATTTCCGTAAGTATTATAGTAGCTGTATGCACTATTCCACGGGCTTGCCTGTACCGGTTGCACCGCCACAGTGAGTGTGCCGATCAACACCACAAACGCCAACGCAATATGCAGCAGTTTTCTTTTTACTTTTTCCTTTCTCACCTTACACCTGCCTCCCAATAATAACAAATCAAGTTTCCCTCCTCATCTACCTCATCCTCCGTATACAGCCCGATGAACGTATAGATTCCACCGGACTCCCGCAGCTGTATCTCATAATCCGGAATCGCATCCTCACATTCAAACAGACACCTCTGACCGCTCATCACACCAATCGATTCCAATGGCAGCTCCAGAGTTCGAATACGTTGCCCGATCCATTCTGCCAGCTCTTCATCTGTCAGCGTTCCCTGTGTCCACTTCTTAACGGACGAGTCCAGATATTCGATATCAGCCTCTGTCAGACGATCTCCCTGATTTCTTCCATAATAGATCCATCGTCCGGATTCTGAGGTCTCATTTTGTTTTGAACTATGTTCAATATTTGATATTTTCTGTATTTTACTGTTTTCTTTTTCTGCACCGTTCTCCTTCGATCGTTTATCTGCCGCAGATTGTTCCGCCCATTTTCCTGCCAGATAAGGCAGACCGTAAGCACCTCCTGCCGATAAAGCAAGAAGCACAATCGCGGTCACGATCAGAAACAGACTCTTTCCCCGACGTGTAAACCGTACCGATCCTTTTGCGTCTTTTAAATTTCTTCCTTGTCTCATATCGTCTCCTGTAGTTCGCTCGATTCTGCCTCCGTCGTTTCTTCCACCGTAATCTCTTTCTCCGCGATCACGGTCTTGGCGCAGGTGATCGTCTTGCTTGTTCCGATGGGAAGATAAAATTCTTCCCTGAGAACAGCAGAAAGAATTCCTTTTTCCATATCGCAGGTATGTACATCGATCACAATCTTTGAATCGGCCTGCAATCTTGCACCAAGATCATCTGTAACTGCTTTTTTCACAACAGCATCACTGTAGGTACTGCCGTAATAGTACAAAAGATTTTGTTCCAGCACCTGCGACAGACAATTTTCCATCTCATTTTTGCGCGCTGAAATACTGTACACGCTCAGACAGAATACAAGCAGATAGACCGCAACGACCGCGCCGATCATACCAAGAACAATATTTTTCATCGAAGCCTCCAGTACCGTTCGAACTCTGCGTTCCCATCGGTTGTAAGCGATGCCTCTTTGACGATCTCTCCTGCCCCGGCATAAATGCCTGTGTTCTTATCCGTCGTCGAGCCTCCGATGATGACCAGAAGCAGAATGGCAATCACTGCGACAATCACGCTCTGCCCGTATTGCATCATGATCTCTTTCATGCTACACTCCTCCGTTCATCCATGTCTGTATCATCTGCATCAGAATGCCGCCTTTCGACAACAGGATGGTGCTCATCGTCCCTAAGAACAATACCATTCCCGTTACCCCGACAAACATGCCTCCATATTCATTTACAATTTCTTTCATCCGCCTTCTCCTCCTTATCCTCTGCCTTTCGTTCTTCCGCGTTGTCTACATGTTTCCAGCTCCCGGATATCAGTTGCAACAGTATGTGCAGTTACGCACCGATCAGACACAACACCTGTGTCATTCCCGCAAGGATTGCCACACCAACGACAAGCATCACTACACTGATTCCGTATTCTTCCATTATCTCTTTCATACAATCTCCTATCTCGCATATCCCACAAAGGTACGTGACTGATCAATGCCAAGGAACGCGCTTTTCATCGGGAATCGCAGCTCCACCTTCGCCATGGATACGGCCTCGATAACTGCTGGGACTTCCGACTTTGCATGAATTGCCGCCACAGCGCCTTCCTCCCCGTAGATTGTGACTGCAAGCTCATATCCGGCACTTGCGCACTGCTCAAAACAGGCTCCCATAACCGAACTATTGAAGTTGCTGTTCTCCAGTTCATCCACGATCCTCGCCTGCATATCCTGCGCATTCATCACTTCCATGTAGGTTGTCAGCACCCCCATCGCCACAACCGCCATAAAAAGCGTCAGAAACACGCCAAGAAATGCTTTTACTATCTGACTCATGTATGCCTCCTTACCGAAAAATTATCCCATAATCGCCAGATTGCCGTTCATCAGGAACGAAAGCATAAAGATTGCCATATCCGTTACCAGTTTCAATGATGCCGTCACAACCGGCGCAAGAAACAGCAGATACATGCCACTGCTCAGATTGGCAAGCCTCTCCTTTTCCGCCACATCCAACATTGCCAGATTTCTCTCGATCAGTTCACTGATCTGCCGATCCGCACGATTGCTGCTTCCCATGGAGATTGCATAAAGCATGCTCATCGCAGAATGTACCTCCGGGATCTGAAACTCCTGAAAGAAAAGGTGATACGGCTCCGCTGATTCCGGTTCCATCCCAATCCGGTCGACCAGCACTTCCACTTCATGCGCAAGCACCGCAGGAACATGATCCTGTGATTTTTCGAAAGCGACCTGCACGTTCTCGCTCTGCAAAAGCAGAATAATGTCCATCAGCCATCCCGGGAATGCACGCTGGATGCTCTTCTTTAAATTTTTAACCGACAGACTCCGCCCGATCCGATGCTGGTTTGCCAGTATCAGTGTCAGAATCATCATTGCGGCACACAACGCCTGCTTTTTAAAAATCCAAAAACCTGCAATCGTAAACGCAATCCCTGCGGCTGCCAGAATGCAGGAGAGGCGGATTTCTTTTCTCCGGTCATATTCCAGAAAACGCTCCATGCGCTCGCCCTCCTGCTTCTCATCCTCGCGATCGAGGACCAGCCAGTCCACCGCCAGAAACTTCTGCGCACGCCCAAGGATCCGGTCATCCAGAACCAGAACGACCGCCGTCAGGATCTGGGAGATCACATTCGTACTGATATCCATATCCATGACCGGAAGATATAGAATAATACTGCATATGATCAGCGATGCCGCGATCGACATCACAATATCCGCAAACATCTTTCGTCTCGACTTCTGCTCCATCTGAATGCATTTCTGCCATCGGTTTTTGTCCGCAAGAAGCAGTTCCACCGGTTTCGTTGCGTCACCACCGTAGGTTTCCACATGCATCAGAAAATCATGTACCGCCTGCACTCTGCGGCACGGATACTGTACTTCGATCTGCTTTAGTGCATCCGCCATCACATCCGTATCGTCAAATGTCATATGCATGTGGTCGATGGCATCACTGACCGCCTCCCGCATCGGACCGTCCACCAGAGCCGCCTGTGTATCCACAAGCGCACTCTCGACTTTGCCCTCCTTTAAAAACGCATAGAGCACGGTGTCCAGATAATCCGCAGTCTCTCCGAAGCGGAGCTGCTGCTCATGCGCCTCAGCATACAGTCTGCGATGCGCACGCACACGTACAAGCGCATAGACCGTAATCACCGCTGTTGTCACCCAGTGCATTCGAAGCATCAGATGCAGTGTATACATACCCACAAGCACGGCAATATAGATCATCGACATGCCACCTCCCTTGCCCCCGTCTGCTCACAGACAAACGGATCCTCGACCGATGCACGACGAAAACGCGCCAGCATCTGCTCCGGCAAAGACACATCCCCGAGCTGACCATCCTTTACCACCATCACGATCCTGTTATCGCCTTTCTCACGCAGGAAAAGGCATACCTGATCGATATAGCGGTAGATCTCATTTTTCTCGTTCTTGCGCTTACGGATCAACACACCGACATCCAGTGCCTGATAAATATCATTCTCGAGTCGATCCGCGTCCACACGGTTCTCCAGCATATTCAGGATGCGATCCGGAATGTTGCGTACATCGTCCGTGTGCAGCGTTGTCATCCCACACACACCGGTTGACCAGCTCTGTAGCAGATACTTTACTTCCTTTGACCGCGCCTCGGACAGCATGATCCACTTCGGATTCAGACGCAGACTTGCCTTGATCGCATCTGCATAATCAAAGATCTCACTCACGCGCATCTCGATGCAGTCTTTTCCCGGATTTGTGACCGAATATCGGATTTCCATCGTATCTTCGATCGTGATCACACGCTCATTTTCCGGAATATACTGCGAAAAAAATTTGATGCACTCCGTCTTGCCGATTCCCGGCATCCCGCAGAAGATCAGATTCATTCGGCTGTGCACACAGTTCATGAGAAACGCAAGCATTCTCTCGTCACAGAACTTCTCCCGTATCGCCCGCTCCTCCGACAGACGAATGATGGGCGGCGTCTTTCGGATGCTGATACTTCTTCCCGATCTTGCAACCGACTCATGCACGATCGTCACACGCAGTTCGCTAGTCTCCGCCTCCAGTTCCGGATAACGCTTGTTAAACTGCTGGCTGACCACATTGGCAATCCTCTGCGTAAACTGCTCCACAAATGCCGCTGAAAAATGCTCCTTCACGTACACCGGCGGCACCCGATAACGCTCATTGTAAATGTTTGTCAGCCACACCTCGCGTCCGTTATAATCAATATCCGTAATTTCATCATTTGTTATAAACTTCCAAAACGGTCCAAAATATTCTTTTCCAAGTTCCATCGTCTCTCCTTAAGGCGTCACGGAGAAACCACCATTGGTACTTGCCTGCTTGATAAAATAACTGATCAGATTTGAGAACGCCGAACCGATCGGACCGCTCGCATCCTTTCCAACGACTGCAACAACGACAAGAATAACCGCAAGGATCGCTACAACCGTAATCAATACACCGCCATACTCCTGAAAAATTTCCTTCATACCTTATTTTCCTTTCTGTTTCCACGCAAAAAAGCGCAAAATAATTGTTTTATGTCGTGTTTATTCAATTTATAAAATCAATTGGGATTCCTGCGGCAGAATGCCACACGATAAATCAAAAAAGGCAGACCTCTTCTGTATCTGCCATCTGTTCGAAAAAAGATAATTTATATATTACATAAATTTTCCAATTTGTAAATACCTTATTTTGAAAAAGGTGCTCCTCATTCGAGGAACACCTTGATAATCCTGTATTTGTTTCAGAAAAATATTTTACTGAACTCTGTCCTGAATCTTGGCGATCAGTTCGTCCGCATAACGATCATTCTTGTCATTATTCTCCTGAATGACTGCCATATTGTCAGAAATCATGGTTACGTTGTCAGCAAGATCAACAACACCGTTGCCTGCTTCCTGTGCAGCGTGGCTGATTGCCTCAACGGACTTGTTGGAATCCTCAACCTGTGCAAGCAGACCTGCGGATACCTGTGCGAAATCCTGCATCTTGTCGAACATGATCTTGGAATCTCCCTGATACTTACGTCCGACTTCAACCAATTCTGTATAACTTCCGATGGTACGTTCCTTCATGAAAGTAACCACATTGTTTGCCTCATTGGCAAGATCACTGACCGCGGTAATAACCGTGTTGGAAATCTCCTTGATCTGGCTGGCGGTAGCACTTGAGCTTGCTGCAAGCTTTGTGATCTCATCGGCAACGACAGCGAATCCTCTTCCTGCCTCACCGGCACGGGCCGCCTCGATCGATGCGTTGAGTGCAAGTAAGTTTGTCTGATCTGCAATCTCAAGAATATCAGCGGTAAGAGCCATAATCTTCTCAGCTTCCTTGGACTGCTCGATCTTCTCAAGAAGAACGCGCTCAACCTCATCCACACGAGCCTCAACTTCACTCTTCTCAGCCTCAGACTTCTTCATGATATCGTATGCACTGTTGTTACTGTTCTGTGCGTAATCGGCACCTTCCTGAGCCTCTTCGTTCATAGACTTAAAGGAATTCTCCATGTCATTCATAACATTGGATACTTCCGTAATATTTGATGTAATTTCCTGAATTGTAGCCGAAAACTGCTGCATTCCGGATGAAATTGCCACCGAACTGTCGGTTGCGGAATGTAACTTCTCGCTTACCTGATCAATCGATTCTGCAAGATTCTGGGCATTCTGCATGACTACTGCAAGAAGTTCCTGAATCTCCTGTTGTTCTTTTTTTGCTGCTTCCTCAGCCTTTGCATTCTTACCAAAGAGCCCCATATCGTACCTCCTATAATTTCACGCTCGTATCATACGATTGTGCATCACGCACACTCTCAATAGTTAAATTATAACAAATACACTACGGCTCGTAAAGAAAAAATTGCCAAGAATTCACAATTTTTTCTACTTTTCGAGTAATTTATCAACGCTGACCAGACGGACTACTGTCACAAAAACCTTTGCAGCTTCGCCAAGATCTTCCAATGAAGGATACGTCGGAGCGATACGGATGATCGAATCCTTCGGATCATTCTTATACGGATACGGAGAGCCTGCACCGGTAAGCACAACACCGGCCTCTTTACATTTTGCAACAATCTGCTTTGCACAACCATCTAAAGCTTCAAATCCGATAAAGTATCCACCCAGCGGAGAAACCCAGCTTCCGATTCCGCGCGGTGTGATCTCCTCGTTTAACAGGTTCTCAACCAGCTCGAATTTCGGGCGGATGATGGCAGCCTGCTTCATCATATGCGCACGGATTCCGTCAATATCCTTGAAAAATACAACATGACGCAGCTGATTGATCTTGTCATGGCCGATCGTCTGGATGGTCAGACGCTTCTTGATATCCGCAATATTTGCCTCGGATGCAGAGATTGCTGCAATACCGGCACCCGGAAAACTTACCTTGCTCGTAGAACAGAACTGGAATACAATATCAGGATTGCCTGCTTTTTCACACTCGTCAAGAATGTTTAAGATCTCAGCCTGACGATCTTCGTACAGATGATGTACCACATATGCATTGTCCCAGAAGATTCTGAAATCGGCTGCTGCCGGCTTTAAGTTTGCGAAGCGGCGTACCGTCTCATCGGAGTAAACAACGCCCTGTGGGTTTGAATACTTCGGAACGCACCAGATTCCCTTGACTGCCTCATCGTTGTTGACGTATTTTTCAACCAGATCCATATCCGGACCGTCCTCGGTCATCGGAATATTGATCATCTCGATACCGAAATCTTCTGTGATTGCAAAGTGACGGTCATATCCAGGAACAGGACATAAGAATTTCACTTTGTCAAGCTTGCTCCAAGGCGTATTGCCACAGATTCCGAAGATTTCTGCGCGGGCAACCTGATCATACATGATATTCAGGCTGGAGTTACCATATACGATCACGTTCTCCGGCTTTGCTCCAATCATGTCACCGATCAGTTTCTTTGCTTCCGGAATTCCGTCAAGACCACCGTAGTTGCGCAGATCGGTTCCGTTCTCGCTCTTGATAACACTGGATGAATCAATTGCATCCAAAAGTCCCATGGACAGATCAAGCTGCTCTGTGGATGGCTTTCCTCTGGACATATCCAGCGAAAGTCCCAAATCCTTGATCTTGGCATACTCTGCCTCTAACTGTGCCTTTTCCTGTAATAATTCTTCCTTTGTCATCTCCTGATATGATTTCATGGTTGCTCCTCCTTCGATTCCACTTCTATTCATGCATTTTTGTTTTCTGCTTTCGTCCGAAACGCTTACTCGTCCGGATCTTCATGTATCTTCCTGTAATATTCCCGAATCGTCGCTTCGTATCCATTTTCCGACGGCTCATAAAAGACCTCATCGGTCAGACCGTCCGGCAGATACTGCTGCTTTACATAATGATTTTTATAATTATGTGCGTATTTGTAACCAAGTCCGTGCCCCAGCTTCTCTGCGGATTTATAATGCGCATCCTGCAGGTGTGTCGGTACCGGCGGCGTCTTTGTCCGCCCGACCACATTCATCGCCTTGCTGATCGCATTTACCGCAGCATTACTCTTCGGCGCGCTCGCCATATAGGTGACCGCCTGCGCCAGAATAATCTGCGCCTCCGGCATTCCGATCCGCTCTACCGCCTGCGCCGCAGAGACCGCCACGCTCAAAGCCATCGGATCCGCGTTGCCGATATCCTCCGATGCGAGGATCATGATCCGCCTTGCGATAAATTTCACATCTTCACCCGCATAGAGCATTCGCGCCAGATAGTAGACTGCCGCATCCGGATCCGATCCTCTCATACTTTTAATAAATGCGGAAACCGTATCGTAGTGATTATCTCCGCTTTTGTCATAAGAGATCACACGCTTCTGGATGCATTCACTCGCAACATCGATCGTAATATGAATGACGCCGTCCTCACTCCGGTCCGTCGTCAGTACCCCGAGTTCCAGTGCGGTCAATGCCGCGCGGGCATCCCCGTTGCTGACATCCGCCAGAAACTCAAGCGCATCCTCATCGATATCCGCATTGTAGGCACCCATGCCTTTCTCCTTATCGCTGATTGCGCGGACAAGAAGCGTTCGGATATCTTCTTTTGATAATTTCTTTAGTTCAAAGATCACAGATCGCGAGAGCAAAGCCCCGTTTACCTCGAAATACGGATTCTCGGTCGTCGCACCGATCAGGATGATCGTTCCGTCCTCCACAAACGGAAGCAGATAATCCTGCTGTCCCTTGTTGAAACGGTGGATCTCATCGATAAAAAGGATCGTCTTTTTACCGTACATTCCCTGATTGTTCTTTGCCGCCGTAATGACTTCTTCCATATCTTTCTTGCCGGCGGATGTCGCATTGATCTGCATAAATTCCGCACTCGTCGTATGCGCGATCACCTTGGCAAGTGTCGTCTTGCCGGTTCCCGGCGGTCCGTAAAAGATGATGGAACTTAACTTATCGGCTTTAATCGCACGATACAGCAGCTTGTCCTTGCCGACAATGTGCTGCTGTCCGACAACCTCATCGAGCGTCGTCGGTCGAAGCCTTGATGCAAGCGGTGCTTCCGACTCCATATTCTGTGATCTCATATACTCAAATAAATCCATTCCAATCCCCACTTTTTTCAGCCTCTCGCAAAGCCGAAAATGAATAATTTATTTTTTCATCTTGCATTTTATGGTCATATTTAATTGATATGCCCGAAAACGCTTTTCTATATGACAGAAAAAGTGTCGAAAAATTCATTTCATCTCTACTAGAATACATGAATCTTCGACACTTTACAATACAAAAGTTTTTTTTCTACATTATGACCGAAAAGCATACACTTGTTTCCGTCATACTGTCACAAATTTCCAATTGCAATTACGCTTTTTTCACGTGTGCCTCAAGCTTGCCGTCTGCCACGCCGATCTCAATCGTATCGCCCGCTGCGACCTCATCCGCGAGAATGAGTTTTGCAGACAATGTTTCCACATGCTTTTGCAGGAAACGCTTCAGCGGTCTTGCACCGTAGATCGGGTCATAGCCATGTTCAATGATAAAGCTTTCTGCTTCCGGCGTTAAAGCGACACTGATCTCACGATCCTCGAGACGCTTATTGAGATCGCTCATCATCAGCTTGATGATGTTGCCAATGTTGTCCTTGGTCAGTGGCTTGAACATGATGATCTCATCGAGTCGGTTCAAAAACTCCGGACGGAAATGTCCCTGCAGTTCTTCCATGACAGCAGTCTCGCACTCCGGCTGAATGTGTCCGTTCTCGTCGATGCCCTCAAGAAGCTGTGCAGATCCAAGGTTCGAAGTCATAATAATGATCGTATTCTTAAAATCCACCGTTCTTCCCTGCGAATCGGTGATACGTCCGTCGTCCAGTACTTGAAGCAGTACGTTAAAGACATCCGGATGTGCCTTTTCCACCTCATCGAATAAAACAACGGAATACGGCTTTCTGCGGACTGCCTCGGTCAACTGACCGCCTTCATCGTATCCGACATATCCAGGAGGCGCTCCGATCAGACGGGACACGGAGTATTTCTCCATATACTCACTCATATCGAGACGCACCATATTGGATTCATCGTCAAAGAGACTTGCGGCGAGCGCCTTGGCAAGTTCGGTCTTGCCGACACCGGTCGGTCCGAGGAACAGGAATGAACCGATCGGCTTGGTCGGATCCTTAATGCCCGCCTTGGAACGGATGATTGCCTCCGTCACTTTCGTCACACCGTCATCCTGACCGATCACTCTCTTATGAAGCTCCTCATCCAGATGAAGCGTTTTGTTACGCTCGCTCTCGCTTAACTTTGCAACCGGAATGCCGGTCCAGCGGGAGATGATCTTCGCGATCTCCTCATCAGTAACATTCTCATGCACCAGTGAGAGATCGCGGTCTTTTAATTTTTCTTCCTCGATTTCAAGTTCTCGCTGCAAATCCAATAACGTACCAAATTTTAATTCACTTGCCTTATTATAATCGCACTCTCTTTCCGCGACTTCCAATTCCTTCTTTTTACTTTCAATCTGTTCGCGCAGCTTACTGACTTTTTCAACCGCAGTTTTTTCGCCATCCCACTGCGCTTTTCTTGTGTTAAACTCATCACGCAGTTCCGCAAGTTCTTTCTGCAGGTCTGCGAGACGTTCCTGACTCAGACGATCAGTTTCCTTCTTTAAAGCCGTCTCCTCGATCTGCATCTGCATAATCTTCCGGTTCATTTCGTCGAGTTCCGCCGGCATAGAATCCAGTTCTGTCTTGATCAGCGCACATGCCTCATCGACAAGGTCGATCGCTTTGTCCGGCAGGAAACGGTCCGAAATATAACGGTTCGAAAGTACCGCCGCCGTAACCAGTGCGGAATCGGTGATCTTAACGCCGTGGAAGACCTCGTAGCGATCCTTCAGACCACGAAGAATGGAAATGGTATCCTCAACGGTCGGCTCATCGACCATAACCGGTTGGAATCTTCGCTCCAGAGCCGCATCCTTCTCAATGTACTCACGATACTCGTTTAAGGTTGTTGCACCGACACAGTGCAGTTCACCTCTTGCCAGCATAGGCTTCAGCAGCTGTCCTGCATCCATCGCACCGTCCGTCTTACCGGCGCCGACGATCGTATGCAGCTCATCGATAAAGAGAATGATCTGTCCGTCTGAATTCTTGACATCGTCAAGCACCGCTTTCAGACGCTCTTCAAACTCACCACGATACTTTGCACCTGCAACCAGTGCTCCCATATCCAGTGCAAAAAGCTTCTTGTCTTTAAGACCCTCCGGGACATCCCCTTTGACGATACGCTGTGCAAGTCCCTCGACCACGGCGGTCTTACCGACACCAGGCTCACCGATCAGCACCGGATTGTTCTTCGTTTTACGGGAGAGGATTCGAACCACATTACGGATCTCCTCGTCTCGTCCGATGACCGGATCAAGCTTCTGCTGTCTTGCACGCTCAACCATATCATACCCATATTTCTCAAGTGTATCATAAGTAGCTTCCGGATTATCGGATGTCACTCTCTGATTGCCTCGAACGGTCGACAAAGCCTGTAAGAAACGATCTCTTGTCAGACCGTACTCCTTGATCAGTTCCTTCATTGCCTTATTCGGATATTTCAAAAGGCATAAGAACAGATGCTCAACCGAGACATATTCGTCTCCCATATGCTTAGCCTCGTCCTCCGCATGAATCAGAACATTGTTCAAATCCTTGCCTACTCTGAGTTCTCCGCCGGACACCTTCACTCTGGCCGCCAGCTTACTCTTCGCATTCTCCGTAAAATGCGTAAGGTCAATTTCCATCTTTTCGATCAGTTTCGGGATCAATCCGTCTTCCTGCTGTAGCAATGCAACAAGCAGATGCTCCTGCTCCAGTTCCTGATTACCGTAATCGTAGGCAAGCTTTTCACAATCGTTGATTGCCTCGACAGACTTCTGTGTAAATTTCTGAATGTTCATAGCACGCCCTCCTTTTATAACAGTCAATACTTCCTGAAATTCTCTTTGTTATCCTTTACGAATTCCTATGAAGCATTCACATTATGAATCATCCGCGATCTTTTTATCGATCACGGAATACGTTTTCTTGTTTACGAGATTGTTATAGCACGCAAATTAGCACTCGTCAAGTAAGAGTGCTAACAAAAAATATTAAAATTCTCTAAATTCGGGGTTGTCGACTTAGATTTTTCGTATTCTAAGGCGGACGACACCGGATAATATAGGTGTAAAAATTGGCAGTGTGATTTTTGATGGGATGACGGAATTAAAAGGATTTCATAACCTAGTTGACTTTCAATCCTTACGACATC
>CAKRKX010000014.1 GCA_934358675.1 uncultured Agathobacter sp.
GTGTGTAACGAGGATAACCGTGCGTTTCTCCTCCTTACAGAGTTTCTGCAACAGTTCGAGCACGATCACACCGGTCTCCGAGTCGAGCGCACCGGTCGGCTCATCTCCGAGCAGGATCTTCGGATTCTTGGCAAGTGCACGCGCGATCGACACACGCTGCTGCTCACCGCCGGACATCTGTGCCGGGAATTTGTTTCTGCACTCGCTTAAGCCCACCAGTTTCAACAGTTCATCCGCATCGCGCGCATCCTTTACGATGCTTTTGACCAAAGCGATATTCTCATAGGAAGTCAGACTCGGGATCAGATTGTAAAACTGAAAGATAAATCCGATCTTATCCGCACGGTATCTGCCAAGCTGCTTGTCGTTCATCTTCGCCACATCGCTTCCGTCCACGATCACGCTTCCGCTTGTCGGCACATCCATTCCGCCTAACATATTTAAAACGGTGGATTTTCCGGCGCCGGACTGTCCCAGGATGACAACGAACTCGCCCTCCTCAATCTCAAAATTTACATGGTCGACCGCCTTAAAAAGCGTATCGCCGCTTCCATATTCTTTTACTACATCTTTAAATTGTACGATCATTTTTCTACCCTTTCACTCCAAAAACTTTGCGTTTTCCTTCAACAAATGGCATCGTCTATCTTATAAAAGACTACCTATTGTTAGTTTTCTCTAACCATAATAACGCATTTAAAACCAAAAAGGAAGAGTTTGACAAGAAAAATCAAAATATACTAAATTTAGGCAACGACATTCCCATTTCAAGGGGCTAGTATAGACTTAACATATATCATGTTATTGAGGGAATTTATAAGTAATGTTACACATGCGATTAAAAAAGGATACAAAAGCTGACCGTTTCCTGAACAGGCAGCTTACAACCCGTTATTTTACCTATCAGCAGATTTTTGCAATGCTTCTGCCGCTGATTCTGGATCAGTTTTTCATCAGTATCATCTCGCTTCTGACAAGCGCGATGGTCAGTTCCTCGAGCCAGGAATCCGTGTCCGCAGTCAGTCTTGTGACTCCGGTCTATCAGATGATCTACGCGATCTACAGCGCGATCTCATCCGCCGGAACGGTCATCATCGCCCAATACAAAGGACACGGTGACGAGGAGAAGATGAAGAAAGCAGCCGGACAGATCATCAGCTTTACGTTTTGCACGGCGGTGGTGTTTTCCACGATTCTGGTCATCTTTGCCGGACCGCTCGTCCGTGTGATGTTTGCCGGTGCGGATGAACTGATCATTGCCAAGGCGACCGATTATCTGATCGGATGTGCGCTGTCTTTTATCTCCCTTTCCTTATATTTAGGTGGCTTCGCGGTCTTCCGCGGTGTCGGTGAGACGAAGATCTGCCTGCGCCTTTCCATGATCATCAACCTGCTTCATCTGTTTGCCAGCTTTGTGTTTATCAACCTGATGAACCTTGATATCATCGGAACCGCACTCTCCCTGAATCTGGCGCGGCTGGTCGGCGGTGTGATGGCGATCTATTTTCTTCTGTATAAGAAGAGTCCGCTTCGCATCCGCATGCGCGATCTGTTTTCGTTCCATTGGGATATTTTAAAAACCGTGATCCACACAAGCCTTCCGTTTGCTTTAGAGCAGGTCTGCTTCAACGGTGGCGGAATTATCGTCTCGATGTTTATCGTAAAGCTTGGGACCTCGAACGTTGCCGCGAATGCGGTAAGTAATTCCACCCTCTATGTCTTCTATGCGATGGGACAGGCCGTGGTCAATCTGTGTGTAACGATCGTCGGACAATGCATCGGTGCCGACGACAAAGATATGGCGAAACGATACGGAAAGAAAATGGTATGGCTCGGCGAGGCATGTATTCTCGTTGCGCTTGCCGTCCTGCTTCCGTTTTTGAATCCGATCCTTTGCCTTTTTCAGGCACCGGAAAATACACTGGGACAGATCTACATCCTGCTTGCGATCGCTTTCGTACCGATGGCGCTGTTCTGGTCAACCTCAAATGTACTGCCGAACGTGCTGCGTGCCGCCGGCGATGTTAATTTCACCTCCTACGTATCACTTGCAACCATGTGGGTATTCCGCGTCGGACTCAGCTACGTGGTATCCATCCGGATGCATGTCGGTATCAATGGTGTATGGATCTGTATGGGACTTGAATGGCTTGTCCGAAGCATTATCTTTTTGCTCCGCTTCCGCTCCGGAAAGTGGCTGAAACAGAAAACTATTGTGGAAACTTCAGACTCCACGTGATAAACTATAAACAGAACGATAGATTTGACAGATTGGAGTGATATATCAATGCAGATCAATTGGAGTGTTTACCAACAGGACATGGACGCACTCAAGAAACTTTGGGAAGCCGCCCACCTTGATGAATTGACCAAACTCTTTAACCGGTATGGAATGGAAACCTGGATCACCCGGAAGCTGAACGAGAAAGCCGAGAATGATGAGGCAGCCATGCTCGTACTTGATATTGACAATTTTAAATATGTAAATGATACATTCGGACATATGCTCGGTGATGCACTTCTTGTCGACATTGCCGAGATGATCCGTGTCTTGTTTGCGGATGGATTCTTCTGCGGGCGCATCGGCGGTGACGAATACCAGATCTTCGCCTTAAATATTCCGAAGGAAGTCATCTGCAAGAAGGCTGACACACTCTGCCGCCGGATCAAGGAACAATACGAAAAGGAACATCAGAACTACAATATTTCGATCAGCATCGGAATCGCCTTTTCCGGCAACGGACGCGGACAGGACTATACGGATCTGTATAAGATGGCGGATCTTGCGCTCTATCAGGCAAAGTCGGAGGGCAAGAACGGCTACATGCTATATGGCAGCAATACATCTCGTCAGATTTCCGATAATTCCGATCGTCTGCGCGGACAGAATCAGATCGTCCAGCTCGGAGACAGCGGCTTCTCCCCGACGAAGGTTCTTCTCGATGCCGTCATCGATGAACTGGCGGAACATCACGATCCAAAGACAACGATCGAGACGGTCTCAAAACTGATCGTTGACACCTTTGATGTCTCACGCGCCTATGCAAGCTGCTACACGAAGGACGAGATGCATATCGGCAAATCTTACTTCTACTCGCAGACGAGTGACAACAACATCACACCGAACCTTAAGATGTCCGGTCGCGAATACGAGGCGAAATGCTTCAACAGTGACCACATCTTCTTCTGCACCGATATCGAACAGTCGGTGGAACCGGTCAAAAGCGAGTTGAAGCGCATGGGTGTCCAGACGCTGCTGCAGATCCTCATCCACAAGGACGGCAAAATCATTGGCACGCTCGGTATCAACAACTGTGGCTACAAACGCCTCTGGCTGCAAAGTGAAATTGAAGTCATGCACACGATCGCCAAGCTGATGACGAATACCATTCTCGAGCTGCAGGAGCAGACGGAGGCGGAGTTACATGCGAATGAACAATAGAACGGATACAAAAAGCGGGCAAAAGAATCGAAAGATTCTCTTGCCCACTTTTATATTTTTATAATTGACTAGACATATCTTTACTTCAAAAAGGCAAACGGCTCCTCATCAATGGCATGGATAAATTGCATCAGCATATACGCAGCCCGGACCGAAACTCGCTCTTCGGCAAGGATTCTGCGTGCTTCTTTTCGATCCACAAACAGTGTTTCGATATCTTCACTCTCTTCCTGTCCACGAGAACTGATTTCTCCGGTCACATATCCATACACCATCGCTCCGCTCTCATCCGTAAGTCCCTGTGCCAGAAAAAACGGTCTGCGGAAACAAGGATCACCACCCTCATATACCTCAAGCGTCAATCCGGTCTCTTCTTTCATCTCGCGAATCGCACTCTGCGCAGGCGTCTCTCCCGGATCGACAAGACCTGCCGGAATCTCATACATAAAGTCATTCAGTGGATACCGAAACTGACGGATCATAACGATCTGCCCCGGATTTTCTTTACGCAAAGCATAGACTGCAATTCCTTCCGGATCATTGGCATGCGTATGTGCTTTCAACTTTTCCTCTGGATTGCGGGAGGCAAAATAATAATCAAATTCTGTCCCCGATTTTGTCAAAGCATCGATATGATACAGATTAAAAAAAGGATTGTCCGTTAATTTATCTATCTTTCTGCAGCGTTGCATCATTTTACCACCTTCAATTGTTCCAAGTTTATTCTCTATTATTCTCCTTGGCATATGCAATCATTGCGCCCCGAAGCTCATCCAGTTTCTTTTCTGAATCCGCGATACTCTCACTAACCACGCCAAAGTAAAACTTGATCTTCGGCTCGGTTCCGGACGGACGCACGCAACACCATGCTCTGTCACTCAATTCATAATATAACACATTGCTCTCGGGAAGTCCCGTTTCAGTCACTTCTCCCGTAGCAATATCGGTTCTTGTATCCTTCTTGTAATCGCGAAGTGCCAGAACATCCCAGCTTCCGATCTTCTTCGGAGGATTGTTCCGCATCTCATCCATCATGCCTTGGATCTTAGAGGCTCCGTCCATGCCCTTTAACGTCATGGTCTCAAGTCCCTCTTTATAATAACCATAGTTCTCATATAACGAGATCATAGCATCCCAAAGCGTCATGTTATTGGACTTGCACCATGCAGCCACCTCGCAGAGCATCATGACAGCAACGCACGCATCCTTATCTCTTGCATAGGTACCGGCAAGACATCCATAACTCTCCTCCAGGCCGAATACATATTCATAGGTATTCTGCTGCTCGAAGAATTTAATCTGCTCTCCGATATACTTAAATCCGGTGAGAACTTCAATCAATTTTACTCCATACGCCTTTGCGATTTCCTTTGCCATATCTGTGGTAACGATCGTCTCAACCAACGCTCCGTTCTCAGGAAGAGTACCACTTGCTTTTTTCTCTCTTAAAATATACTCTGCGATCAGCATTCCGGACATATTTCCGGTAAAGCTTACATATTCGCCACTCTTGGTATCTTTTGCATACACACCGAGCCTGTCTGCATCCGGATCCGTCGCGAGCACGATATCCGCGTCCACTTCTTTGGCAAGTTTTAAAGCCAGTTCGAAAGCCTTTGGTGACTCCGGGTTCGGATAAGCTACGGTCGGGAAGTTTCCATCCGGAAGTTCCTGTTCCTTAACAACATACACTTTTTCAAAACCAAGTTCTTTGAGTACACGGCGCACTGGAAGATTTCCGGTTCCGTGAAGCGGTGTATAAACGATCTTGATATCCTTTGCCATCGCCTTAATGATCTCCGGATGAATCGACCGTTTCTTTAATTCTTCCATATAGCGGTCATCAATCTCTTTTCCAATCGTATAATACAGATCTGCGTGCTCAGCCTCCTCCTGATTCATCGTCTTAACCTGTGCAAAATCGGTCACTTTTGCCACTTCCGCAAGAATGTTCTTATCATGCGGAGGTGTAATCTGTGCACCGTCCTCCCAGTATACTTTATACCCATTGTACTCGCGTGGATTATGGCTCGCCGTAATAACAATTCCCGCGATACATCCAAGTTCACGAACCGCAAAGGAAAGCTCCGGTGTCGGTCTGAGCGACTCGAAACGATAGGTTTTGATTCCGTTTGCATTCAAGCAGAGCGCTGCCTCATCCGAAAATTCTGTTGACATAATTCTCGAATCATATGCAATCGCAACACCTTTGTCCTGTCCGTTCTGCGAAATAATATAGTTAGCCAGTCCCTGTGTCGCCTGACGAACCGTATAAATGTTCATACGATTGGTTCCTGCACCGATCACCCCTCTTAAGCCGCCGGTACCGAATTCAAGCTGACGATAAAAGCGATCCTTGATCTCCGCTTCGCTCCCTTCAAGACTACGCAATTCTTTCTTAGTATCCTCATCAAAATAACTGTCTGTACACCACTTGGTATATTCTTTCATATAATCATTCATACTTGTTTCCTCTCTATGCTCCTATTTGTTTACCGTAGATAAAACCAGTTCCAACTGTCCTTTCATCTCCACTCTTCCTAATCCGTATGGTAGAATCATATGATCCCCTTTTTTCACCGGATATCCATTTACTGTTCCTTCTCCCTGTACGATCGTTGCATTTAAAAACGGATAGCACTGTTCAAATGCCGCCTGCTCCACTACATTCATATGAAACACCTGATAATATTCACATGCAATCAGTTTTTGTAATTCATTTGCCTTCGTTCCTTCGACCGGAATCACACACTCTGAAACAGAAGGTGCCGGAACCGTAATAACATCCAGGCTTTGTTTTTTGTGTAATTGCCTTGGTTGTCCGTTTGCCAGCCGGTCATAATCATACACACGATATGTAATATCACTATTCTGTTGTGTTTCAAGGATTGTAATACCACCTTTTATTGCATGAACAGTGCCTGGATTAATCTGAATGAAATCGCCTTTTTTTACCGGTACTTCGCGAATGAATTCCTTCCACCTTCCATGGTCGATCATATCTTTTAATTTCTCGCGATTCTTAGCATTATGACCGATTACCAGTTTTGAATCCGGTGCGCAGTCTAAGATATACCAACATTCCATTTTGCCGAGTGAACCCTTCTCATGTTCCATTGCATAAGCATCATCCGGATGTACCTGTATACTTAGATTATCCCTCGCATCAATAATTTTAATCAGAAGAGGGTACACATTCCCTTGTAAATTTCCAAATAATTCTCTATGGTTTTCCCATAAATCCGATAATTTTTCTCCGGCAAATCTTCCATTTGCCACCATACTGTTTCCGTTAGGATGCGCTGCAATGCCCCAACACTCACCGATATCATCGCCTTCTACCGCATAACCGAAATCATCTCTGAGTTTTGTTCCACCCCAGATATTATGCGTAAATACAGGCTTCATGAACAAAATTTCTGTTTTTTTCATCTCATTTTCCTTTCAACCAACCTGACTTTGAGTAAAAAAATGGAAAACGTCATAATGAATCGACGTTCTCCATTTTTACCTTTCATCTCCACAAAGAGATGCGACAGGAGTAACATATATAAAGGGAGGGTATGATCCGAATCAATTCCAATAAAGAGGATCGATTCGGTACTTAAGAAATCTTTTCCCTGTCGTTCAGTATTTTAACAATTCAAATACTCTAAATTTTTCTTAATCAGATCACATCTCTGCTGCACGCACAGCACGCTTCTTCCCGGATCCGCCGGTGTGTTAAATACATAATCCAAAAGGCGGTCGATCGTTGTAGTTGCCACATGCATTCTCGTATCCGATGATGCATAGTAGATAAATACTTCGTTCTTGTCATTGACGATCGCACCGTTGGTAAATACGACATTAGATACATCGCCAACTCTCTCCTCGCCTCTCGGTCCGATGAGAAGTCCGGACGGCTCTGCGATCACCCTGGACGGATCGTTTCGATCCGTTGCAAACGCATAGATGACATAGCGCAGACCTGCCGCTGTATTTCTGACACCGTGTGCGATATGGATCCATCCGCGATCGGTCTTGATCGGAGTTGCTCCGGCGCCGTTCTTCGCCTCTGTGATCGTGTGGTACTTGCGGATACTCGTCATCTTTTCCTCATCGATGACTGCGTGCGTGATATCCTCACACAGACCGAATCCAATGCCGCTTCCGCTTCCCGTATCGATGAAATCGTCCATCGGACGCGTGTAAAAAGCATACTTTCCGTCCACAAACTCCGGATGAAGGACCACATTTCTCTGCTGTGGAGAACGGAGTGTCTTTAAATTCTCCAGACGCTCCCAGTGCTTTAAGTCCTTCGTTCTTACAATTCCTGCTGCCGCAACCGCTGCAGACAGATCGTTCACACTCGTATCCTTGCTCTCGGAACAGAACACCCCGTAGATGTATCCGTCCTCATGCTGTGTCAGTCGCATATCGTATACGTTGGTCTCCTCCGGACACACATCGTCCAGAAGAATCGGGTAATCCCAGAATCGGAAATTGTCGATTCCGTTGTCACTCTCCGCCACGCCGAAGAAGGACTTTCGATCGTTGCCCTCGATGCGGGCAACCAGATAATATTTTCCGTTTAAGTAGATCGCTCCGGAATTCATGACCGCATTGATTCCAAGACGCTCCATAAAATACGGATTTGTCTCAGGGTTTAAGTCATATCTCCATGTGAGCGGGATCATATCTCTTGTGAGAACGGGATTGACATAACGGTCAAATACCCCGTTGTAAAAATCGCTTTTTTCATTTTTTCTGGAAAGCAGTTTCTCCTGCTTTGCCAGTTCTACATAATATCTGTCATGCATTAACTTAATCTCCTTATCACTTCCATGCACATTCTTCCGTTGTGATACGGACACTTCCAAGGTTCTACGATCGGCTCACCTTCCACCGACGTTCCATCCTGTTTGACCAGCCAGAACCACTCGGATCCCGGACGCTTGTCGATCACATGATCTTTGATAAACTGCCAGGTTGCCTCAGCCGCTTCCCTGTACTTTAATTTCGTCGGATCTTTCTGATATCCGTTTAAAAAACCGACAACGGTCTCCGCCTGTACCCACCACACGCGGTTCGTGTCCACGATACCTCTGTCGCATTCGTTTGCGAGGGACGCTCCATCGAATGCGACATTGTAGATGTTCTCTGTCAAAGCCAGCGTAATGGGGGTTACTTTTCTTGTGTATATTTCATCATCAAGAACTTCAAGACTTCGATCCATGAGCCATGCTGTCTCGATATCGTGACCAAAAGAATGCAAATCAATAATGCTGTTATAATTTTTGTCAAAGAACACTTCCTGTCTCTTAAGTGTCGGGTTATATACCTTGTCTGCAAATGTATCCATGATCCACCGCAGCCGGTCCCCCACATCCGCATCTTTCGAAACGCGATACAGTTCCGTATACGCTTCGAGCACATGCAACAGTGTGTTCATCGTCTTTTCCGCCAGAACACCATTCTCCGACAATTTCTCGTTGGATTCCGGCCGGAAATCTCTTGTAAATGCCTCGAGATAGCCCTGATCGTCGGTACATTTGTCCTCGATCATGCGGTAAAGCTCTCTTGCAAGGTCCAATGCCTCCTGCTTTCCGGACGCCTCATAATAAGAAGCGAGCGCATAGATGCAGAATGCCTGATTGTATGTATGTTTCGTTGTATCAAGCGGTGTACCGTCATAGTTCATGGACCAGTAGATTCCGCCATATTCCGGATCAATGCAATGTTCCTTCAGGAACGCATATCCGTGATCAGCCTCCTCAAGCAGGCTTTCATCTTTCAGAAGCGTATACGCATTGGAAAAAAACCATGTGATACGACTGTTTAAGATACAGCCTTTCTCCGCTTTCTTATTCAGCTTCAAGTCATAATCAAGATAGCCGTAATATCCACCGAATTCATCGTCTCTTAACTTTTCCCAAAACGGAATGATATCTTCTGTTAAATGTTTTCTTACTTCTTCCTTCATGCTTTTCCTTTGACTCCGTAAGTTTGAATTGATTTACCGATTTCTTCAACATATCTGCGTTATCACGAAGAATCTCCGTGCATTTCTTAAGTTCACTTGTCAAGTCAACCTGACGATGCGAACTTTCATTAATGCAGGTACTTTCCGCAGAAGTTTCTTCTGCAACAGAGGCAATATTTTCCATTGCCTCCAACGTACCATTCTTAATCGTTTCCACTACAGAAATATCTTCAGTAATTACATCCATATGATCCATAAAGCGACGCAATTCTGAATTGATTTTTTCAAATAACTCGACCGTTTCATCCACGGCTCCTTGCTGCATATCAATAAACGTACCGATATTGTTCGCCTTTTGAGTCATTATCTCGCTTCTTTGAATAAGTACCTTAATATTCTTGTCAATGCGTACAGCTGCATCTCCTGTCTGTTCCGCAAGTTTTCTAATTTCCTCTGCAACGACTGCAAATCCACGCCCTGCCTCTCCGGATCTTGCAGCTTCGATTGATGCATTTAAGGATAGTAAACTTGTTTGATCAGCTATATTATTAATCAAAGCCGTAATCTTACCGATCGTCTGGGTGTCTTCGCCTAACTGCTCAATTTCATCCAGAATCTGAGTGGTCTGATTTGAGGTATCCTTTATTTTTTCGCTGAGCACAGCGATCGTTGTTGCACCATTGTCCACCATTGTTTTCGTAGTATCAGCAATCTGACGCATAGAATCATTACTTGTATTTACCATCTCCATCTTTTCGGACAAAATTGTCATCTTTTCCAGACAATCTTGTACGCTCTGTGCCTGCTGTACACTTCCGCATTCAACCTCACTGAGGGATTTTCCCATACTATTCGCATGTTGAAATATTTCATTTCCCACCTGCTCGACTTCTACTGCGGCCTCACCTACATGGCTGACAACATCAACTGTCTGACCGACAAGAGACCTGAAATTATGCGTCATCTCCGAAACATTTTGCACCAGCTTTCCAAACTCATCTTTGCGTTTCGTTTTAATCTGAACCGTCAGGTCGCCTTCGGAGATTTTTGACATATTGACTGATAAATACGTAATGATCCTTCCAATATCTCCGGAAATATATACCGCGATAACCATTGCAATCAGCAGTGCAACGATAACAACAATCAGGCAAATCTTCTGAATATCCTTTACCTGTTCCCTGATAACGGATTTATCAAGAATGTTGACTAAAGTAGCACCATTGTTGTCAAGTTTGTCAAACGTGCACAGATAGGAAGTCTGATCCATTACAAAGTTCAGGGTTCCCTGCTTATTCTCAGAAGAATGAATATCATCATAAACCGGGATGTTTAATATGCTATCTTCTTTCATCTCCATGCCATTGGAAGAAGCAATTTCTTTTCCATACGGCAACATAAGAATTGTTTTCGTCTTATCATCAATATTAATTTCATCCAGACGATCCACAACCATATCCATTCGAACATCCAAAATAACATATCCAATGGTTTTCTTTGCCTTATTCTGCAGTTTCCTGATAAAAGACGCAGCATATTGATCCTTCTGAATATTCAGATGTTCATCCAAATAATCATGGTATCGGCTCCATACAAATTCATTACCGCTTAGATCAAGCAGCTTATATTCCTCCGACGATTTAAAATCATCAAATGAATAATCATTAAAATTCTTAAAAGTCGATACTGCAGTTCCTTCAATCGGAACAATCGAAATAGTATACAGAAATTTGTCACTGCCAATCGTTGCCATCAAATCCTGATACATTCCATCGTAAGCATTCAACTCTTCCTTGCTTCCCTTCGCATAATTACCGGAAAAATACTTCTTAAGATTCTCATTGCTTACAATCTGTGTCGCTTTCGCTTCCACGCTGTCCATCATGAACTGCAAATAATCGCCGCTTGCGGTAACCGTATTGGAAATACTGTTTTTGTAATTGTTCATAATAATTCCGGATGCTTTCTTGTAAGTAGTAATACCCAAAAGTAATATCAACCCTATCATCATCAAGAAAGCAACAAGTAATTTTGTCCGGACTGTATGAAAAACTTTCTTATTTAACTGCACCATCCGTCACACCACCAATAATCTGTTTCTGTAACAATACATAAATAATTAATGTAGGAATTGCTACAAATACAATTGCAGCACACATCAACGGCCAGTTTGCCATCTTATCACTCGCAAATGTATTGAGTGCCGTTGCCACGGTTCGTAAAGTTGACTTCGGCATATACATATATGGTGTAAAGAAGTCATTATAAATGGTAAGGATCTTTAAAATTGCAGTAGTGGCAATTGCCGGCTTCATCTGCGGCAAAATGATCGAATAGAAAATCCGCACTCTTGATGCTCCGTCAAGCCTTGCACTTTCATCAAGCGCCATCGGAATCTGTTTGACAAACTGTAAGAAAATATAAATCTGTACAATGTCCGATCCGATATATAACAGAATTCCTGCAAAAATCGTGTTGTACACGTGTAAAGCCTTAATCAAAGTAAATGTTGCGATCGTGGTTGTCATCATCGGTACAAATGTCGGAAGGGTAAATGCACCAAGCATCAGCTTCTTCGCCTTAAACTCAAATCTTCCGAGAATGTAGGCAACCATCGTGCCAAGCAGAATGGAACAAGGCACACATACAATGATCAGAATAAATGTGTTTTTGAATGCCCCAAGGAAGTTTCCGCTTTGAAATGCTTCCACATAATTGCTGAAGTTAAAAAAGTTGTTTGGAAGTGAATACACTCCATTCTCCCAATACTCCGCGGTATCTTTCAGAGATACATTCAACACGATCAGTAACGGCAGAAATACCATAAATACAAACAATGCCAATATAAAATATCCAAAGAACCTTCCGATCTTACTGTTGATGGTAAATGTTGCCGGATCTGCCATCGCTTTATCCAATTTCTTCATCAGTCTTCCTCCTTAAAAAATATTTTCTGTACAAGTACAAGTCCTAAAATAATGAACAGGAGAATGACACCCATTGCAGATGCTTTTCCATATTTGTTGTAGTCAAATGCCAGTGACAATGTTTTCGTGATAAACGTATCCGTTCTTCCGTTTGGGCCACCCTTTGTCAGCAGGAATGGTTCAAAGTAAGCCTGAAGCGATCCATTGATACTCAGCAGCAGCGAAAGCTTAAACATGGTCTTGATATTCGGAAATGTAATATCTTTTACGATTCGGAAGAATCCGGCGCCATCAACTCGAGCAGCCTCGTAAATCTCATGCGGAATCGACTGTAATGCAGCCAGATAGATGACCATCGTATAACCTACATATCTCCAGAAACTGATAAATGCCAGCCACAGGTTCGATGCATATCCGGTTCCGATAAAATGTACGGCGTAATCTCCAAGTCCGATAAAATTCAGAAAAACATTAAAAGGGGAATTCTGAAAGTCGTACATATAGTTGAACATGAACGCGATTGCAACACCATTGATTATGTATGGCATAAAGATGATGCCTCGGAATGCCTTCTTTCCTCTTAAATTACTATCCAACAGGATTGCCAGCAATAAACCTGCGAACTGCTGAATAAAAGCAACCAGCACATAAGCCATATTGTTCGCAAATACCGAAAACAATTCTTTCTGCTTAAAAATATCTTTGTAATTCTTAAAGCCGACATAATGTAATGTCGGTGACAATCCGTCCCAGTCCGTGACACTCAGCTGGAATAACTTCGCCAGCGGATAATAGGAAAACATTGCCAATAGAATTACCGGCACCACTAAGAAAAGTATAATTGTGATTCTGTCTTTTTTCTTTGCACTCATTTATTTATCTCCTCCTTTTATTCACATTTTAAGATATTAAATCCCCTATTTTAACGATATTACTTGTCAAAACTATGCAGTTTTTTACATGTTCTGCACTGCAAAAAAAGCATAGAAAAAGGCTGTTTCCATATGCGGAAACAGCCTTAATGGCATTTCTATAAAACCATTTGATCTTACTTACTCTGCGAGTTCTGCTCTTGCCTTCGCCCAGCGTGCATTTACCTCATCAATCATTGCCTTGGCCTTGGCATCGTCATCTTCCAGACAGTATGCCTGAAGGAAAGACTGCTCATCGATCTCTGCTGCATTGTAGATTTCAACAAACTTAGGGTCTGTTGGAGCGATTTCAATAACCGGGACATCATATGTAAGCAGCTCTGCAAGATATGGAGTAGACACATCTGCATTCTTCCAGGAAGGAGCATTTCCTGTCAACATAGCCTCGCGACCGTCTCTGACAAGGAAATCAAGAAACGCTTTTGCAAGTTCCGGACTCTTGGTATCCTTAGAGATACCCCAGACCTTACCAGGAGCACAGTAGATTCCCTTTGCACCCGGATATGGGAACATTCCTACATCATTTGCATCCGCACCCTGATCAACCATCTGTGGCGGGAACCAGGAAGCAGTATAGTGCATTGCGGTCTTTCCCTGAGCGATATCAATCTTGAACTGATCCCAGTTTGCAGACATGATATCATCCTCGAAGTATCCCTTCTGATATAAATCTCTTACAACATTCATAGAGTTAACCATTGTGTCATCAAAGATCTCATCCTTGTCAACATAACTGTTTTTGCCATTTGCATCTCCGTTTGCAGCAACCTGTACCATACCGAAATCGGTCCAAGGGAACATGGTCCACACATCCTTGAATGCAGTTCCTACCGGAACAATGCCGGCATCCTTTAATTTCGCACAGTCTTCATAAAACTCATCCATTGTATCAGGAGTCTTTTCAATACCTGCCGCATCAAACGCTTTCTTGTTATACGCAATTCCGGTATACTCTACATAGGTACTGAGTCCGTAAAGTTTTCCATCCGTTCCTCTTGTGTTGTTGTAAAAATATACATCATCCTCGCTCATATCAAGGTCATCGATCGGGAGCAGATAATCTTTGTATGTATCCGTGCTCATACTCGGCAGAATCTGATACAGATCCGGAGCCTCGCCTCCTGCGATTCTTGTTGCAACAACCTGCTCATAATCTTTGATTGCTTCATATTCCACTTCTGTTCCAGGGTGCTGGTCCATAAATTCTTCTGCAATATCAGCAAGTACTGTATCAACAAGATCGGTACGGTTTGTTGCGATAACGATTTTGCCGCTCAGCTCCTTGTCGGTCGCATCCGCTTTCTGCTCTGTCGCAGCATTCTTATCATTCGATGCATCACTGTCCTTTGTTGATGATCCGCATCCTGCCAGCATCGAAACACCCATTCCCAATACTAACATGACTGACAATAATTTTTTTCTTTTCATCCTATTACCTCCATAGATTGTATTACGCCTTTGCGTATATTTAAGATAGCATATAAAAAATAGCAATTTAACTGCATCTGTTTCGTTTTGTATGCAACTTTTATGATATGGAACTTCGTTCCTCAAACCACTTCATACCTTTTTCAATATACGTATTCCAGAATTTCCATTCATGATCCGCCTGTGTCTTTTCAAATACATAAGGCACACCACTTCTCAGTAAATAATCGGCGAAATCCTCGCTTGCCCGATACCAGAAATCATAAGTACCGCATGCCAGATACAGGCCCGGAACCTTTTTGCCTTCCGTATTTCTTATTTTTTCTAATAAACTTCTGTAATCTGCATCTGTGCCGCATAACTCCTCGTAGGTTCCGAATAATGCATCAAACTTCCGTCTCCGCTCATTCGCATCCCCGGTGTCTTCCCGCATCAGTTTTTCCATAAATAACGCTCCGGACAGCGAAATAATGTAGCCAAATGTCTCCGGATATTTCAGCCCGTTAACGATCGCACCATACCCACCCATGGATAAACCTGCGATACAGGTTTTCTGTGGCTGGCAATATACCGGAAGGAGCTTTCTCATATACGCTACAAGCTCCTCACCGATAAATTGTCCGTATTTTTCTCCTGTCTTTGCATTATCAATATAAAATTTGTTTTCACCGGCAGGCATAACGATGACCATATTATTTTCTTCCGCATAACGGACAATATCTGTATTGTTGATCCAGTCCATGTTATTTCCGTTATATCCATGCAATAAAATCATCATTTTAAATCGCTCTGCCGGCTTTGAAACCATCGGGTTATCAATCGGCACAATCGCACTGACCGGAACTTTACGTTCCAGCACTCTTGAAAAGATATCGATTGTTAAGATTGCCATATTACTTGCTCCTGATTGCTTTAATTTCTGTTTTCTTGTTTAATCCTTTCTTCACAAACAGCTTCTTATATGCCTTAAGTTTACTCTTTGGCACCTTGATCACAACCTTGGAAGAAATTCCCTTGAATGCATTCTTTGCAACATTCTTTGTTGTAAGCTTCGTTGATAAAATCGTAATCATCTCAAGATCCGGACAGCCGGAGAAAGTACCTTTTTCAATATTTGCCACATTCTTTCCAATTTTAATATATGTTACTTTCCTGCAATTCTTAAATGCACCGGCGGCAACTCCTGTGACCTTGTATGTTACCCCATTCATCTTTACCGTTGCCGGTACTACAATCGTCTTTGATTTTGTGCTCTTAAACTTTGTTAATTCGACGGTTGCATTCTTACCGATCTTGGTAACTTTGTATACATTCTTGGATGTATCCTTAATGGTATCACCTTTTTTGATCTCATCCTTTTTTACAGAATGATCTGTGTCACCGTTTGATCCCGTTCCATTTGCGCTGTCATTTTTATTTGTATCAGCAGGAACATTCGTATCTCCTGCGGCACCTGCACTGCCTGATCCACCTGCACTGCCTGATCCGCCTGCACTGCCTGATCCGCCGGTGCTGCCTGATTCGCCCGGATTCTTTGGCGTATACATAACCTTGATATCATCGAAGATTAAAGTACTGTTTTCCACTCCGGTTCCGTTTACATAGATGGCAAAAGTCTGAATATTGGATAAATCTTTGTCTGCAGTATGTCCCTTAGCCTTAAACTGATCCCATGTCACCTTGATAAACTGTGGTTCGATAGAATCCTTATCAAACGTCTCCAGATCATTGAGATGTACCTCAAAACAATTCGGCATATTGACCTGCAAGAGCACATCCTGTCCTTTTCCGTCACCCTTATACCAGAAGGAAATACCGGTAGAATCCAGCTTCGAAATATCATAGTTCAGTGTCTTCGCGGTTCCTGTATACCCCGGTCCGCCGGTCGCTACACTGTAGGTAAACTGCATCGCTTTTCCGGTCTTATCTCCAAACGGCGAATCTACAAGTGAAATTTCATTTACATCACCGTTGGTATTGCGGTTATACGCCTGATTCAGCTGGTCATTATCACCATAGTAACCCTCAAAATCATCAAAAATGGTTGGATCCACATCACTCTTGCTTTCATCGTTCCAGATCTTAATGGTTTTGGCGGTCTGCACTGTTTTCTGATCCTTTAATGTGACAACTGCCTTCATTTCATACTGACCGTCCGCAAATTTTGTTGTATCCAGATTGATAACATAGTACATGCCATCTTTCTGTGCATCATAGCTTTCATCACCCACAGAAACGGACACTTTATCAATATTATCATCCGAAACGTTTGTCTTCACAAGAATCTTTGAAGTTCCCTTAATTTTTTCACCGGTTGTCGGTGCTGCAAAATATACGGTATCCTCATGTTTTGAAACTGTGATGTTATTCAGTCCGCCGATATTACCGATTCGATCTGCAAAAATAACATCATCCCGATTATAAAATGCAGTAAAATCATTTGCCATCTCGTGGCGGTCTCCCTTACCGTCATCATACGGTACCCAGAAATGCGTCTTATCCTGGTTTCTCCATGTCATCATGTAAGCGACCTGCTTTGCATCCTCGTCACTCATGATTGCATCGCAGAGCATCGTATACCAGTTCTTGATTTCATTTCCTTCGTCTGCAAGACCATTGCTTCCGTCGTATCGCAGACCAACTTCTGTGATTGCCGCAACTTTGCCCTTCTTCTTGGCAATCTTTGAAGCAATCTTTGCATCCTGCTTTGTCTGCTCCATCCACTTGCTGTCATAAGAAGGCTTATCATGATAGATATCAAATCCGATGATGTCAACATAGTCATCTCCCGGATACCGGCTCAGATAGTTATCCTCGCTTGAAAAATGTCCGTTTGGAGAATATGCATACAGTAAGTTATGCACACCCTTGACCTCTCTTAAATATTCTACCGTATATCTCCACAGATTGACAAACTGATCCTTGGTCATGTTGGAAACGCCCCACCAGAACCACATTCCGGAGTTCTCATGGAACGGCCGGTATATGATCGGAATCGGATTTCCATTATCATCGGTACATGCCTGCGCAAACGCTGCCGTCGCATCCAGACGCTCCAAAAACTTCGCATTATCTTTTCCGCCCGGCATAATATTCTCGTAAGTCGGTGTCATATCGCTGAAGGTAGAACCGGATGCTGTCGAAGAAAAATTCGGCATGTGATCGCATAAAGTTACAATACTGTTATTCTTATATGCTTCCTTCACTAATGTCACATACTTATCCTGATTACCTGCGACACTTGCCATCTCAAATCCTGTGATTGCCGGATAGGCACCAACCGTATGATACGTGTCGGATGTCACGCCGTCTTTCACGATTCCTTCGGAATTATCGGTCTGATGACCAAACAGAATGTTTTCTTTGCCGACCTCCTGCAGATAAGCATACAGCGACTTTGTTGCATCGGTTGCCGATTCATCCACCAGGGAAACAGTTTTAGCCTCTGTCGAAGCATTAACCTTATTTCTGTTTTTTACAGGTGTAACCTTTGCTTCCTCGATCGATACTTTTGTCACAACGGTCTCTTCCTTTGTATCCATAATTCGCAGTAATACTTTTGCGCGGTTTCCAACACAAAAATATGCATTACTTTCATTGGCAAGAAGTGTCTCACCGGACTCATCATAGACCTGATATCTTCCGCTTCCGCTCTCTGTTTCCATCTTAATCGTGTAATAAACACCTTTCTGTGTTGCGATTGTCTGCTCGATATAGTTACCGTCTTCGCTTCCACCGATAATATGCAGCTTTGCGTCTTCTACCTTGAATTTATCTCCCGCATTCGCTGTCTTCCAGCTGTCTAAACCACTTGAGAAATCACCATTGACCACTTCCGTTACCGTAACCGGTACTTCCTCTAAACGTTCGATGATGATATCATCAATGTATACGGTTCCGGCTGCATCTGCAAAATATAAGACAACCTGATCATCCGACTTGGAATTAAACTCATAAGTGTTTAAAGTCCACTCATCTGCTTTATTTGCAGGTACGCCACCTGCAAGTTCCACAGACATTCCCTTGTTGATCACCTTAAAATAAGTCGTCGCCTCTCCCTTGGCATAAAATTGAACGCGGTATTTATAGTTTGAATCAACAGGGAGATTATACTTGATACATTTCCAATCCTGCGTATCCGAAGAAATCTTGAGCGACTTGCTTCCCGTATGTGCCGCTTCATCACTTACTGTAAAACGATCCGGAGCATCGGAATTCTCCCAGCCACTCATATCCTTTTCGAAAGATCCATCAAATTCCACTTTGCTCACACCTCCGGAAAGCTTCTTGATCGAAAAGTCGTCATAGTAACCATCTGCTGCGGAATCGGAAATATAAAGAACCACCTTGGTATTATTACCACTGTTAAATGTCATTGTATAATTCTGATACGTTCCGTCTCCTGTAGGATACTGTTCAACAATTTTTGTGTTCCAATCAGCACTTAAAATTTGATAACAAAACTGGCTGGTATTCTTTCCCCAGAACGAGACTTCATACTCTGCATTCTGTTCCACTGTAACATCTTGTGTCAATGCTTTGAAGTCCCAGCTGCCTCCCTCTACTTTCAGTGCCTTGGAACCGGTTCGAACATGATCCGGATCTTCTGTCACACTGAATTTAGGACTTGAACTCCAATTATCCCAGTTTGTCAGATCATCCTCAAATCCACCATTCTTTACCAGATCTTCTTTTTCCTGCTGCCCCTGCTGTATCTTTTTTGTAATTGCGAAGTCATCATAATACCCAGCAGCTGTCGAGTCTGAAATGTAAAGATAAACTTCGTCTGCACTTCCGGAATTAAATGACGCTGTATACTTCCGGTATCCATCATTACCATTTCCATCGGAATATTTTTCAAGCAATTTTGTTTCCCATTTTGTATCTGCGGCATCAATAATCTGATAACTGAACTGACTGGTATTCTTTGCCCAAAAAGTTAATTCATATTCGGTATTTTGTTCCAGCGTAATTTTTTGCGTCAGAGCTTTATATTGCTGTTCACCTGCCGCCACCGACAACGCTTTATCCCCGGATTTTACATTTTCCTTTTCCTCTGTAACACCAAATTTTTCACTTTCGGAAAAGTTATCCCAACCATCCAATCCGTCCTCAAAGCTTCCATTTTTTACGAGGTTTGTTTCTTCTGCCTTCGCCTGTATCCCGCCGAATTCCGGCACTGCCGACACCACCATAGCTGCAGCAAGTGAAACAGAAACAAACGTCTTCCATCTTCCTTTCATAAAACATCCACCTTTCTTTTTTCATTACCCTTCTACTTCTGATTTCCCTCACGATCAAAGGTTCTCACATACTCCACGATTTCATCAAAGCAGGCCCACGCCATACCGATTTTCTGATCCGCCGCACCATAGCTCATGATCAGCTCATCGTCTTTTACAACACCGCCGGTCGTAAAAATGCACGGACACAAAAACAGATCCGGCAATTCCCAATCCTGTTTTGCATACAGAAGTCGTGCTGAACATCTATGAATAATTTCAGGAAATCCATCTTCTTGTTCACGGACAATCATAAATGATTGCGTGTAACCGTATTCCGGAAGCTGCTTCCCATGGTAGGAAACCAGCCACTCCTCATCATTGATCCTGATCGGTGGAAAACTTGCGCCGATCCGTTCATCCTCCCAATCAAATTCACCGACTGCCAGAAGCTTATGCTCCGCTTTATCGGTAACAAAATCTTCAAAATTTTCTGCTGCTGCAATAAGAATGGATGGCTTAAATACACCTTTCGCACAGTCAAATTTGTCAGGCACATCCGGTCTGTGCAGCATCACATATTGCATCTTTCCATTAATTTTCATCTTTTCCGGGAAGAAAAATACATCCCGGTTGTCCGTCAGACTGCCATCTGTAAGCGCACACACATAGACAAATGCATGATCATAATCTTTCTGCTTGAGTGCCTCAAGATTAATCTTGAACATTACCGTCGTTGTATCATTCTTGTACGCTGCACTGCCAAACGGATTGTCCTCTTTCAACGCCCAATCAGGCACATTGTCCCTTCTCTTATCGCCTTCCCAATAAGGTCCCGGCGGAAACATTCTGCATGCCGCAGTCAGATAATATTCTCTATCCAAAGTAAAAACACGTGGATCTTCAATGCATCCGTTGGCGTAGTTTGGAACCCGCTCACCGGAACTGTTTTCTATATACATTCTGTCGATCTCATATTCCAGTCTTGGAGCAAGTGCCGGACGACTGAAATCCACATCCCAGTTTTCTCCATTGTCTTCACTTGTCGCATATCCCAAAAAGATCGGATACGGATCCGATAATCCTCTCAGATTCTTTTCATGCCACGGTCCTGTTGCACGAAAAAGCATATGTAATGTATTACTTCCTTCTTCCTGAAAAATCGCCGGGTTTAATACCATCGTATTTGCCCATTCACAGCCTGCTTTCGGCTCGATCACCGGTTTTTCGGAACATTTAATAATTGGTTTTTTCATGATTTCTCCCTTCTTCTTTTTATTAATATGTTATCAACGTTCCTTCCCGTAAAACACTGCGCGACTTTACTTTTATATACATTTTTTCACAAAAAAAGACTACCGTTTTCACGATAGTCCCTGCTCTTAATAGACGGTTTTTCTATATTCTTTTGGCGACATCCCTACGAATTTTTTAAACGCTCTTCCGAATGATACTGCATCCTCATAACCGACCATACCGCCGATCTCGTAAATCCGCACCTTGGGATTCCGCAACAGCTGCATGGCTTTCTCCATCCTTACCTTCATTAAATATTCCGAAAAATTCAAGTCCATTTCCGCTTTAAAAAGCTTCGAGAAATAGGACGGATTCAACTCTACATATTCCGCAACATCATTCAAAGAGAGTTGTTCCATATAGTGTTCTGCAATATATGCTTTCGCCATCTCGATACGATCGGTCCGTTTTTGTTCCTTTTCCCTGCTCATGTACTGAATGCAGTTTTTCATGAGGAGAAGCAAATATTCTTTCAGTTCATTATATGTTCCGATATTACTGATCATCCATTCATAATCGACCCCGCTGTAATTTAATGCCTTTTCAAATCCGTTTACCTTTACAGCTAAAATATACACGATATTTCTCACCAGCATACGTATTTTTTCCGGTTTAAGGAAACTGATATCCAGAAAGAACTGATTCACCTTTTCTCTCACTTTCGGATAATCCATCAAGGCAATTTCCATCGACAACTCATTCGCCAAGTTTTTCACATCATACTCGAAATCAACACTACGTTCGCAGATATCCTTATAGCGGAACAACTTGTTATTCCCCATATAAAAACGAAATGACACTGCTTCCTGCGCCTGTTCATAAGCAGTATGAATTTCATTTAATTCAGTATGGATTTCGCTCATTCCGATGCATAGCAAAAAATTTTGTTTTAAGTCATCCAGCATTGCCTGACAAGACCGGCAGACCATTTGATCATTATTTTCATCCCCCAGTAAGACAAATGCGCTAATTGAATTCTGTTCCGCAAACAAAGCGATATGAAATCCATTTCTTTGCATACAGTCTTGAAACATTGTTTTCATCTCAGCAACATATCCAAGCAAATCCTGTTTCTTAACCCCGTTCTTATAATAGAAACCAATCTCCATTGATAACATAACATAAGCAGCACCAGCTTTCATTTGCGTCTGCTTCCTGAACTGTTCCACGGCAGACAGATCATACATAACCGCTTTGTGCAACGTATCTGACAAAAACGTCGCTTTACGAAGCCTGTCGACCTCTTCCTCGTCGCTTTGCAGATGGATTTCCTCTTCGATTTTGCGAATATGTGTAATGAGCTCCTGACGATTGATCGGTTTTAGGAAATAGTCCACTACACCGTCTTTAAACGCTCTCCTGATATAGTTAAACTCATCAAATCCGCTTAACACAATAAATCGGATGTCCGGTCTTATCTCTTTCACTTTTTCAATCAGTTCCAAACCGTCCATAAGCGGCATACGGATATCGGTAATAATAATATTGATGTCCTCTTCTTGCTGAGCATAATGATATGCGTCCAATCCATTGGAAAATTCTGCCGCTACACAATCTCCTATGTCTTTGGCAATCATTTTCTTCATACCGATACGGATAATCTCATCATCGTCCACTAATACGATCTTCATACTTCTTCCCCCTCATTTGCAAGCGAAACATGGCTGTCAATATAAATAGATGCATAAACCGTTGTTCCAATGCCCTTTTGGCTGTCCACAAATACGCCGTATTTTTCACCATATTGAAGCTTAATACGCCGATTTACATTGCGTAAACCAATGCTTTTGTATTTCTGGTTATTTCCCTGAACATATTCATTCAGGTCATGTACCTCCTCTTCTGTCATTCCGATTCCATTATCATATACAATAAGTTCCAATATATTTTTGTCCTTAATTTCTGCCGAAATCACAATTTTTCCATCCTTGACCACATCTTTCATTCCATGATAGATTGCATTCTCCAGAATCGGTTGAATGATCATTTTAATCATCTTCACATCATACAATTCCGGACGGATGTCAATGGTAATCGAATAACTCGATTTAAACCGAATCTCCTGAAAAGCAATATATTTTTTCAGATTTTCAATCTCTTCATAGAGTGAGACTTCCGCATTATAGTTGCTGATTCCATAGCGCAAAATATGTCCGAGATTCGATGCCATCTCCGATGTCTGGTCATCATCATTCATGATTGCAAGCATACTGATCGACTCCAATGCATTGTACAGAAAATGAGGATTAATCTGCGCCTGCAACATTTGCAGCTCGAGTTCCGAATGATAGATTTTCTGTTTATACACCTCATTGATCAGGCTGTTGATCTGCTTTACCATAGAATTAAACATGCCGGTCAGATTGCCGATCTCATCCTTACTCTCCACTCTTACATGCTGCTCAAAATCTCCCTGTTCCGCCAGTTTCATGACCGCTTCCAGCTTATGAATGGATCTGCTGATTCGCGTAATAATGAAAAACAAGAGGATTAGCATCACACCAATTCCAAGCACAGTCTCAATCACGATTCGTTTCTGGGCGTCTTTCAATTCTCCAAAAACCTCATCTTCCGGAACAAGACTGATCAGTTTCCATCCGGTCAATTCCGATGCCTCGACATAAAGCATCGCACGCGAGCCATCCTCCAGTGTAATTTTCCGCACACCATCCGTCGTATCGGATGCCAGATCAACAATTTCCTTTTTGGCTTCTTTTGTAATATTCTCCTCTTCGGTGTCATAAATAGTGTAAGAATCACTTAACAGAATCGTTCTATGATTTTCGGATACTTTAACATCATCGATGATGTCACGAATATAATCAACTTCTGTATTGATCAGCAACACACCGACAACCTCGTTGGAATCGATTTTAAGAATCCCCCGTGCAACGCCAAACACCTGCAGTGGAACATTGACTTTATCCGCAACATATGGAATCTCATATGTATCAACAATAACCGGTTTGCCGTATGCTTCATAACATTCCTGAAACCATTTCGTCTTTGTCGGATCCATAACATTGTATATGGCTTTCTTTACCTTGTAATCACCATATCCATTCCCGTTAAACACAAAACAGGAGTTGATATCTGATTTATATGCCATAATCTCTTCAAACATCCGCTCATTCATCTTCTGAAAGTCAAGTGTCAGACGATTGCTGTCATTGTATGCTTTCATTGCATTCAGATACGTTTGATCCGCCATACGATACGTAAGCGGAATCTGGGAAATTTTTGACACATCCCGAATATAGCTGTCTAATTGATTCATCGTTTCTTTGCCGGATCTCTGTATCACTTGTTCGATATTAACAGTTTTCTCTTTTGAAATTGTCACATAATTGGATATTGAGAAAAAGCATAGAACACATGCTGATATAATAATTACGCAGGATAGCCGAAAGAAAATCGGCATATCATTAAACTTGATCCATAGTCTTCGCATGAGTGCACCCCCTCTATACTGCATCATACAATACCATTTCATATGAAGTCAACAAAGCCAGCGCCTCAACAGCACTGGCTATCATTGATTATATCTTCTATATTGCGAGGGTCTCCACGATTTTTCTTGACTTTTCTATGCATTTTTTGAGATTTCTTTACATTTAATGTCCCAATGGCTTTTGATCCAAATGTTCTTTTCCGTTCACTTTATCATCATGAACCATCAGACAAAACAGACAAATAAGCGGAATTGCTGTTATCCAGATTGCCCGCCCCTGCATGTGATTGCAGAATGCAGTACCTATCACTGCACCTAAAAGGAAACACAACAACATAAAAAAGTGTTTCTTTAATTTTATTCTATGGCTTTTATCCGTCTTATTCCAATGTTGTATTTCTTTTGCCAATCCAATACCTATCTGGCGAATATGGTTTGTCGCGAATGTGGTTGCCATTGGAGTTCCCTGTGCTTGCCGAAATGTATTAAACTGCATGGATGCAATAAAGTTGATTGCTACTTGTGATATCTGTACCGGAAACGACTCCGGAATAAAGCCAAGAATCACTACTACCAGAATTTCTACACCTATCAATAGTGTATCCCAACGGATTTGCATATTATACTTAATCGGATTAGGTAAAATCTCAGACAAAAACGCGCCCGCCATATATGCGAAAATCGAAATCAGATAATAAATTATTTTCCGAACATTTCCCGATCCTATTACAAGTCCCAACAGGACCACATTTCCGGTTTGTGCATTGCAAAAAACATTTCCCCTTAATAAATAAGTAAACGCTCCCCAAAAACCGGATACCGTAATCAGAGTATAATATACCCCGTTTTGTTCACAGAATAAGTATTCATTCTTCTCCTTCTTAATTTTATTGAATTGACACACCAAATATTGTATAGATTGCAAATGTTTCCCACTCCCCGACAGAATCCCTGTCAGCATATAAGACATTTCCATGATTCCGGTCGGCACATACATATTTACCGTTCACCAAAGTTTTCAGTGTAAATTTTCCATCCCATGTTTTTTCCAGATAGAATTTTTCCCACGTTCCGATCTTATCGCTTCTTGCCACAAGTCTGCTGTCCTCATCCAGCACAGCACAGACATACTTATTATTAATTTTGGACTTCAAGGAAACCGTTCCATCCGCATTTCTTATGATACAAAACGTCTCCCACGCTCCTCCACATGAATCCCGGTTCGCAATCAGCGAATCATACCCGTAATTGTCTGCACATATAACCTTATTTTGACTGTCTTTGATATAATATTCTCCCTCTTCGCCGGTCTGTTCCAGATGCAGCTTATCGCGGGTAATCACTTTGTCCTGCCAGTAGAGATCCTGAATGACCGAATGTGTATTGTTGCCTTCCAGATACTCGGTCCAGCACATGAAATAAGTCCATTTCGGCTGTTCCCAAAGAATATTCACCGGCGGCAACTCTCCTACTTCACCGATTGCAATCGGTTTTCCATGGCATAGATTCAACATTGCCTGATAATAGTTATAGTTAAAATCCCGGTTATAAATATCCATGCTCAACACATCTACATATTGGTCTCCCGGATAATATTGGCTAATTTCTCCATTTGTGGGACGGTCTACATTCCATACCCAGATAATATTGTCCAGTCCCCAGTAGTTGGTATATCGATCATACATGATCTTATACAATTTTGGTGAGTAAGTCGGATTACCTCCCCACCAGAACCAGTTTCCATTCATCTCATGAAATGGTCTCCATAACACCGGAACTCCCGCATCCTTTAATTTCTGAAATGCCCAGACAACACTGTCGATACGATTAATGAAACACTGGTAATAGGAAGTACCTTCTGTTGTCATCTGCTGAAATTCGTAATTATTCATTGAATTGCATAAAACACTCTCCGTCCACGTGTTTGGTTCTGATTTATCCGGTCTTACCATATGCCAGCTCCACGTCGGAATACTGCCTTCATTCCACTTCTGAATTGCCTGATTTACCAGTTCTTTCCGATTATAAATCGTATCATTTCCACTACTTGTAAATCCAAAATCTCCTCCCGCGATACCCGGATATTTTCCTGTTATCTCGTAAACACGATTGTAAGTCTGTGATGGAGCCGAAGGTTTGTCCTGCTGCCCAGATATAATCTGATTACCGGATATACTTTCCAGATAATTCAGAACCTCCCTCACTTCTTTTGTTGCGTTCGAATTCGAAGGTGTAGCTGCCTGCGCATTATTTACACCACACAACACCCCGATCACAACAATTGCTATCATTGCTGCCAATTTTGTAAATTTCCCCACTTTTTCTTCTCCTTCTATTCCCTAATTTATTGGTTGCATGATCAGTATACGTTGTTGTATCGGTTTTTTTACATATCATTTTTTGTTAAAATTCTACTTCTTTTTGCATTCGATATACCCAATGAGCATCGGTCCGGCCAAAAACAGCAGAACACCTTCCATCACCCTCACCAGCGAAAAATTCTGTGTAAAGCTCATGCTTCCGATCACGATCAGCATGGCAAATGCAGCGAACTTCCACACAAACTTCCAGAGATACTGCATTCTCACACGGATGTAGTTCTTTTGGGAAACCGGAACAAACCGAAGTATTTTGGAAACCGCATCGGATTTCGGCATCCTCCGGCTGAAGGTTTCATTGCTCCATTGATACGGCGCCAATACATAGTTGTCCATATAAACAACCATCCACACATAGCACAGTATCAGCCACACATCCTGATCAAATATCCCATCAAAGATCAGCACCATCCCTAACATTAGCACAACAGCTGCAAACATCCAGTATAAAAACCATGCCAGCTGGCCCGTGCTCTCCCGCAAAGTACGGTCAAATTCTTTTAATTTCTGCTGTTGCATCTTATCTTCTATCGTCATGACTCCCTCCTCCTTATGAATTCTCATAAAACGAAGTAAATTCCCCATGCTCAAACCGTCCGATATAATCAAACTCTTTTTCGATATCATCCTCCAGATGCGAGGACATAATGACCGAGCAATCAAGCACCTCCAGCTGCTGCCGGAGCAGCCTGTAAAACTCCTTGCGGAAAATCGGATCCATCCCTGCGGTCGGCTCATCCAACAGAAGAAGCCTCGGTTTATGCGCGAGTGCAAAGGCAAGCTGAAACTTGATAAACTGACCGCGCGACATCTTCTCAATGGTTCGTGCCGTGGTAAGATCCATCTGCTCCATCAGCGCAGCAAACCGCTCCATATCAAAGGTATCATAGAAGCTGCCCAGCATCCTTGCATTCTCCTTCGCACTCTTCTGACGCAAAAACAAACGCTCCTCGGAGACAAATCCGATCCGGTTCATCGCCAATGCGTGATCCTTTGCAATATCCGTTCCGTCCAGATAAAAGCTGCCGCGATAATGCTTCTTTTCCTCCATAATATAGCGGAAGAATGTCGTCTTTCCGGCACCGTTTTCGCCGATGATCCCCATGATATAACCACGCGGAAGTTCAAAATCCACATTTTGCAGAGCAAATCTGCCTTTCCCAAATAATGCTTTTTTCCCTTGCACCTGCTTCGCAGAAAAAATAATATTCTCCATCTTACAACAACCCCTCCAGCATCTCACGAATATCCTCAGTTCCAAGTCCCGCCTGTTTTGCAAGCGTGATCCACTCCTGCAGGCGTTTTTCCAGTTCCATCAGCTGCTTTTCGTGCAGATAATCCGTGTTGTATTTGCACACATAAAATCCTTTGTTGGAAACGGAACGGATCAGTCCCTCCCGCTCCAGTTCCTCATACGCACGCTTCGTCGTGATCACGCTGACGCCGATATCCGCCGCAAGTCCACGGATAGACGGCAGCGCCTCGTCCGGCTGCAATTCGCCGGATATGATCTGGTTTTTGATCTGATTGACGATCTGCTCATAGATGGCATACGTTCCGTGCGGTTCAATGACGATTACCAGTCCCATGTTTCCTCCTTTGTTGCCAGTTCATAGACGGCGAGTTTCTCCCGGATTCCGCTCCATCGCTTATGCAGGGCATAGGAAAGAGGCGCGTAGATGACAAGATAGGTCACAAGTGCAACCCAAAATTCCACATTTGAAATCGTTGAAGAACAGATGCTGATCATCACGCTGCTTGCGATCACGCTGAATACCGTAATCGGTCCGTTGAAATAACTTACCTGTCCATAGGCGGCCCGCGACGCATTATTCCGCCAGACCAGTCCGTCGTTTGTAATTCCCGCACAATAGGACATAAAGAACACCGTTACCAGCTGCAGGATCACGCCTTTAATCATCATCGGCCGCACGATCAGCAGGAGGATATCGATTACCGCGCACAACACAAGCGGCAGACCCACCTTAACTTTTAACATCCTCCGGATATATTCCTCGCGCATCTTTCTTGATCCCGGAACCAGATACAACATCGACGGCAGCGCGCTCGTGTGTGCGGTTGCCGCAAACATCGCAAGGACCATCGGCAGTATCAGACAGGTAAATTGGATGCCGCCCTTCAGACTGCCCGATACAAAAGGTGAAAACGAAGCGCCAAACAGGATCACATAAAAGATGCTTTGCAATACCTGATTGCGGTTCTTATATTCCAGAAAATATTCTCTGATCACATTCTTATACTTGATTGCTTCTTCCATGCTCCGCTCCTTTCGCCAGATAATACATCAGTTCCTCCGTATTCGGCTCCCACACCTTCAGTGCCCGGTCATATTCCGCATGACTGTGCCGGACCAACGCGCGGCATCCCACAGGTGTCTCCTCCATATAAACCAGACGCCCGCCAAAAGCTTTCAACGCATAACGCTCGCCCGCCACCATCCGGTACTCATCGCGGACCGACTCGATATCCCCGTACAACAATTGTTTTCCCTCTTTCAGAAACAACAGATAATCGGCAAACCGGTCCACATCCGAGGTAATATGTGTCGAGAGGATCACACTCTTCGTTCCGTCCGCAGTAAATTCTCTTAGTATATGATGAAACTCCTCCCGGAAGGTCTGATCAAAGTTCGCCCCCGGCTCATCGAGCAGCAACAGTTTCGGATGATGCGCCAGCGCAAAAGCGAACGCAAATTTCAGTTTTTCTCCCTTGGACAACTTCTTATATTTCTTCTTTTCATCCAGCCGGAATCGCTTAAAATATTTTTTTAACAATGCTTCATCATAATTTTTATAATATTTTCCGTAATGTCTGCTGTTTGCAATCAGCGAATCCCAGTCATCGAACCATTCCTCATGAAGCACGAAACCGATCTCCTGCTGCAGTTCCATCTGATTTGTACGGTACTCCTGCTCCTGTATAGAAATCGTTCCGTCGTACTCATAAAGTCCCGCCAGAATGTTTAAAAGCGTTGTCTTACCTGCACCATTCTCCCCAATCAGCCCGCAGATATAGCCTGCCGGGAGTTCAAAATGGATATCCTGTAATGCAAATGAACCGAATCGCTTGGATAGATTCCCGGTTTTGATCATTGTCTGTTCCATGCCTTTACCTCGTATTTTTGTTGGTGTACCGTTTTATTGCAGTTGTGTATATATGTATATATACACATATACACCATATTATGCTCTTTGTCAATGAAAAAAGATTCGATGTTTCCACCGAATCTTTTTTAAAACTTATGTTTAAACTACAAATTATATGTCTTGCACATAGAACATATGTTTGTTACAATATATTTGTGCTACCCTATACGGTAGGCGGTTAGCTTCCTTCGCAAGAGTTCTAGCTTGCGTTTACATAGAAATCCACCTGTGGAAATTCAATGAGGAGGTTTTTGTGCTTATGCTTACAACGGATCTTTTTATAGCCATTATCAGCTTATGTATTACTTGCTTTGCTCTTGGTTATACCGTTGGTTCTAAGAGCAAGAAATAAACACAAAAGACCGCCCGTGTCTGGTAAACTGTGGCGGTCTTTTTGACTTAATTATCAGGCTAACCGTCTATCGGTAGCACATCTTTAATATGATATTATCATTTAATTTCATTTATGTCAAACACAATTCCGGTTATGCACATCCGTCGCGATCGACAGATCCGCTGCCCCGTACGGAATCCACGTTGACTGGAACGCATGGTACAGATCCGACTTGCCCGGCCACACCGTTGCTATCACATGATTGTGCTCATCCAACTGATGGAACCACGATCCGTTCTCGTGATCCAATACGCACTCGTCAAGATACTGCATGAACGCAGCATAGTCGTTGGCATAGCGCTCGTTGCCTGTCACATGCCAGAGCACACCAGATGTATTGATTGCCTCCGCAAGCGTCCAGTGCATACGGTCATGTACGACAGGCTTTCCATTCCAGTCCGTCGTATACACGATTCCCGGCGCACCGTCTGCATCCCATGCATCCGAGATTGCACGCGCATACAGGCTCTCAGCCGCCTGAAGATACGGAGCACGCTTTTCTTCGTCCTCCCTGTAAGTAGAGAGCGCCCACTGTGTGATCAGCCGCGACCACTCGATTCCGTGTCCCGGAGTTGCCCCGTACGGCTTAAACTGGTCTGCCGGATGATCCTTGTTACAGTCAAGATCCGCCTTCCATTCCTTCGTAAAATGCTCCGGAATCCGCCACTCGTTTTCCGATGCCCAGCCGATCACATGATCAATGATCCGTCCGGCACGCACGCGGTACTTCTCATCGCCTAACGCATCCGCTGCCGCAAGGAAAGCCTCAACCGTGTGCATATTTGCATTCAGTCCTCGATAATCATCGAGAACTGTAAATTCCGTATTCCATGTATCGCAGGTCAGTCCCTCTTCCTCGTTCCAGAAACGTTTGTCAAAAAGCGCCAGTGCATCGTCAAGGAGTTCCTTTGCGCCTTCTCTTCCCGCAAGCATCCCCGAAGATGCCGCAAGGATTACAAATGCATGCGCATAACACTGCTTACTCGGAACGATCTCTCCGTCCGCAGTCAGGCCTGCATACCAGCCGCCGTGTGCCTTGTCATGGAGTTCGCCCATCAAGCCTTTCAGAGCTGCATCTGCCAGTTCGCCACATCCATCGTATCCGAGCATTGAACCGATACTGTACACATGCGCCATACGGCTTGTAATCCATGTCTCCCGGTTGCGCTCCGTCCATGGCGTTCCGTCATCGCCCAGATAATAGGAGCTGCCGCCCGGTGACGGGAACTTCCTTCCAAACTCTAACAAATTCTCGCGGATGGCTTTGACAAATGCCTTGTTTTCCGCGGTGTCGATCCTATACTTTCTATCGCTCATTGCTTTTTCCCCCCCCCTAAATATCGTACACACTTCTTGCTTTAAGTCCGACCGGTTCTCCACTTATGATACGAATGCGCTTCTCACCCGCATTCATATCAAAATAGTTATCCTCAAGAACCATATCCTCATTTTCATTTAAGATTTCCACACTCTTCGCGTATGCCTCTGCCGATACGACGATCTCATCGCCCTCCACGCGCACACGAAGCTTCGGATCCTGGTAATGGAAATACTTATGGTACGAGAAGATCACACTGGATGCACCAATGCATTTGCCGTCTTCCCATGCCTCATAGCTGACATATTCCTCGAAGCAGTCAATATCCGGCAGTTCTACCTTATCCAGCCATACAGCGGAAAGTGCCGGGACTTCCACCATCTGCTCCGCCTCGCGCAAAATCTCTGCCTTTGCATTGCGGACAGCATATTTCACAAGGATCTTGCGATCCGTCAAAGTTTCATTCGCCACATTCAGACGAATCGATTTTTCAAATGCAAAATGCTGACGGTTCATGTTTGCAGCGGATGTCATCCAGCTTTCTTCCTCGCAGGAGATCATCACCGGCGCAAAAAATCGCTTTGCATAATAGTGCAGCGCTTTCCATCGTCCGTAGTAATCGATGGATGACCATGAAATTACCGGCCAGCAATCATTCATCTGCCAGTAGATGGCTCCCATACACCGACCACGATTGCGTCTAAAATGCTCCACTCCGTAGCGGATCGCATCCGCCTGCAGAAGCTGCGAAGCATAGACAAAGTTACTGAAATTCTCCGGATAGCGATACGTTGCCTGCATGTAATGCGCGATCTTGCCGTTGGCACCATAGTTTCTCTGATGCTTCTCCATCTGATACGAGAACGGATTCATCTCATGCTCGTCCCCGATAACCGTCTCAAGTGTCTTAACCGACGGGAATGCCTGGAATCCAAACTCCGACGCATAGCGGAAGAAATGATTACGATACTCGGAGAAAGGCTTGTCTCCGTGCCAAACCTCCCAGTAATGCACATCGCCCCGGTTATCATCATTCGGCGCATCAAAGGAACCGCCGGAAGACGGACTTGCCGGCCAATAGAACGTAACCGGATCGTACTCTTCCAGAATCTCCGGAATAATGCGCTCATACATAAACAGATAATCGCGCACCTCGGTCTTCTTCGTTACCCATGTACCCGATGCGACAAACATCTCCATCTCATTGTTTCCGCACCATAATGCAAGACTTGCATGGTGGCGGATACGCTTGACATTCTCGATCATTTCCTGGCGGATGTTCGCCTCAAACTCCGGTGTCAGCTCATACACCGAACATGCAAACATAAAGTCCTGCCATACCATAAGTCCCAGTTCGTCACACAGATCAAAGAGCCAGTCTTCCGGGTAATATCCGCCGCCCCAGACACGCACGCAGTTGAAATTGGCCAGCTTGCACTGTGTCAGAAGCTTTCTCGTCTTCTCCGGGGAAGTTCTCTGCAACAGGTTATCCTCCGGGATATAATCCGCTCCCATCGCAAAAACCGTATGACCATTGACTTCATGTGCAAAGCTTTCGCCCCATTCATCCTTCTCTCTTCGAACGGTCAGTGTGCGAAGTCCGATGCGGTGCTCCCATGTATCAAGAATCTCATCCTCATCCTTTAAGATCACTTTTACCGTATACAGCGGCTGCTCTCCGAGCCCGTTCGGCCACCAGAGCTTCGGCTTCTCAATTTCAATCTCATCCGGCGAGCCGGTATACGTCATCTGACTTCCGTCAGGCGCGGTAACGACAACCTCATAGACAAAATCCTTGTCTGCCGCTTCATCCGTGAATAATTCCATGTCCACTTCCGGCTCCAGCCACACTCTGCCATCCTCATGGCGCTGGCGGATATACACGCCGTCAATGCGCGCCTCCTTCACTCCAAGGAGCGTTACCGGGCGGAAGATTCCGCCATCCGGCAGACATGCGCCCCAGTCCCATCCGGACATATAGTGCGCCTTGCGCAGATGCATGAATCCCTCGATCGTATCCTCGTTACCAATATTCTTGTACTTATGAAACGCCTCTTCCATAAATTTAAGCGGCGATCCGATCACAACGCGAAGCACATTCTCCGCCTCGATCACATCCCCAACCGCATATTCCCACACGCGGTGCATATTATCCGCCTTACCGAGATAGCAGTCATTCAGATATATGTCCGCCACCGTATCAATTCCATCGAATCGAAGCAGCACCTCATCGCAACTCCCGAACCGGTCCGGATCTAGCGAAAAATGCATCCGGTACTCATAATCCTCTTCCATCAAAGCTTTCGCTTTATACTCATTGTCCCCAAAGAACGGATCTTCCATCTTTCCGGCAGCAAGCAGCGCGGAATAGATATCGCCCGGCACCCGCGCGTCGATCCACTCCTGTTCCTTCGTATTTCGCAGTTGCCACCCTGCGTGAATTTGCATTTTCTCCATCTTTTAATCCCCCATATTTTTTTTAAATAAGAACTTTCCACCGACCATTTCGCTTTCCATTTTCACGATAGATCAAGCCTTTTTCTTGCATTTGAACTGTTCTGGTTTTGATCGTTCTTTCTGATTTACCTATTTTTTTGCCAATTCTTTTTGAGTAATACTTGGATTTTCTAATAACTGTTTTATGATCAATTGTTCTTCTATAGTGCAATTTTTGCACTTTGGTTTATCTGTTTTTGCACTTTGAGCCTCTTCTGCTGCACTTTGTAAGAACACTCCACTGATATGCATAGATCGATTGTGCAGCACATTTGTCTCATCCAACAATAAATTTCTTAAAAACAGTTCCAAGAATTCTGTAGTTTCATGCACGCCTTTTTTCAGATTATTATAATTGGCCCGTACCAATGCATTTCGGAAATACCATGCATTTTCCGCAAATATATCATTCGTTGCATCAAATCCTAGGGTTCGCAGATATTTTATAAAAAACACTGCAGTTGTGCGGGTGTTTCCTTCCCCAAATATATGAATCTGCCATAGTCTTGACACAAATATGGCTAAGTGATGGATAATCTCATCCATCGATATATCGCCTTCAATATTTTTGATTGCGGTATCGATCAGATACTGTGAGGGCTTTAATCCATCCACCGCCTGAAGACCGATTGCTGTATGCCACGCATATCCTCTTTCTCTTTTATTTGGTTCTGCCTGTCTTATATACTCTTTGAACGGATCATGCTCCATGTGTAAAAACGCTCCAATATTCTTTATTCATAAACCACTTTACTTAATTCATATTATACCGCCTGAATGCATTCTCTTCAACGAAAGTTTCGCTTTTTTGCCATCCTCATTCATCAATTATGCTTCCAATTCGATCACTCTGGGAAACAGATTCAGCAGACTTCTATCATGCGTAATCACCACACAGGTCTGCGCATGATCCACAATCGATTGCATCACCTGACGCGACGCTTCTTTATCCAGATGGCTGGTCGGCTCATCTGCCAACAACAGATCCGCATCTGCATATAGGCCTCTGGCAATATTGATGCGCTGCCGCTACACCGTCGGATAATCCCGCTTGTGCCACCACTGCCTGATACCGCCTGGCATCAAATTCCTGATCCAGCACAATATTATATTTTACCGAGCCCTTCGTGACACCGGGATTCTGACCCAGATAGTCGATCTGTGACCAGTAACTTTTCCTGCTTACCTTCCGCAGTTCGTTGTCATTCAACAGGATTTTACATCGTTTATTTACGGACAATCAAGCGTTCAACTATATTTGAAGCCTACAGCATCGTTTGACATGGAATTTCATCAAGTATTGTTTACGTTATCTAAATACCATTGCAAAAGAGCTGTTTATGAGCCGTTCTCACCTGTCACATACTTTTAAAGCCGAAACAGGTATAGCATTAATTATTCGCCTCTCATAGAAATCAACACCTCGCACTACGATAAACTGATCATCCACTTGCGTCTCTTAAAAATAATAAGCGATACAACCAGTCTGAATATTTCTTCTGTAGTAAGCAGTGTATACACACCAACAATGCCCCACTTAAATACATACGCTGCAAGCAGACACAGTGGGATTCCGATGCAC
>CAKRKX010000015.1 GCA_934358675.1 uncultured Agathobacter sp.
CGCCCTTCCATGGAAAAGCAGCCCATGATACAGTCAATCTCTCCGCTCTCTACCAGTTCTTTTTTCTTCTCCCAGTTGATCTGGACAACATTCACCTGATATCCCATTCTATTAAAAGCTTCTGTTGCAAGTTCCACATCGATTCCTGTCGGTACCCCATCCTCATTCAGATAATTGTATGGAGGATAGTTGTCACTACCGAGCGTGATGACAGGTTTTTCTTTTTCCTCTTTACTGTTACTTGTATTTTTGCATCCCGCCATGGTGATGGCCAAAATTCCCACAAGCAGAATCGCTGCAATTACTCTATTTCGTTTCATTTTTCACCGTAACCTTTATCCACAGCTTACCTCACTATTCAATCAAACCCAAAAGCCAGTCCCGTGCATTGATCCAAGAAGCGATGTCCCAATCGTACCCTCCGGCATCTTCACACCGAAATTATCTGCGATCGTCGCACCGATGACCGCAAAGGTATCACTTGTCTTAAGCGCACCGCTTCCGGTATTGGACGGCGAGTAGGCAAGAAACGGCACCTGTTCCCTTGTGTGATCCGTGCCCTTGTAGGTCGGATCGTTTCCGTGATCCGCCGTCAGGATCAACAGATCATCCTCGCGCAATATTGGAAGCAGTTCTCCGAGTTTCTGATCAAACTTTTCGATCTCTTCCCCGTATCCGACCGGATTTCTGCGGTGTCCCCACAGTGCATCAAAATCAACCAGATTCGTAAAGCAAAGTCCCTTAAAATCGCGTTTTGCAATATCGATGGTCTGCTGCATGCCATGCACGCTGCTGTCCGAATGATTGCTCTCCGTGATACCTTCTCCGACAAAGATGTCATTGATCTTGCCAACGGAGATCACATCGTATCCGGCATCTTTTAATGCATTCAGCACCGTCCGTCCGGTCGGCTTTAATGCATAATCGTGGCGGTTGCTCGTGCGCTTGAATTCACCGCGCTTCTTTCCGATATACGGTCTTGCGATCACACGTCCCACGCGCCACTCGTCACGCATCGTCAGTTCTCGCGCGATCTCACAGTAATGATACAGTGTATCCAGCCCCATCGTTTCCTCGTTGCCGCAGATCTGCAAGACCGAATCCGCAGATGTGTAGACGATCAGCTTTCCCTCGTTGACTTCCTGCTCGCCGAGTTCATCAAGGATCACGGTTCCGCTCGCTGCTTTGTTTCCAATGATTTCTCTGCCACAGCGCTTCTCTAATTCATCAATCAGTTCCTTAGGAAATCCCGTATCGGTAAAAGTAATAAAAGGCTTTTCCGTCCGGATGCCCATCATCTCCCAATGTCCGGTCATCGTATCCTTGCCGTTGCTCGCCTCATTCATCGCCATATAGTAAGCGGTCGGTGCGTCCACAGGCTGCACCTGCTTTAACGTCTTTAAATTGGCAAGTCCCATCTTCTGCAGATTCGGAATATTCAAATGCTCTACGGTATCCGAAATATGCCCGAGCGTATCCGCTCCCACATCATCAAACTTTGCGGCATCCGCCATCGCACCGATGCCAAGCGAATCCAAAACGATTACAAATACACGGTTAAAACGCATGTTACCACATCCTTCCTTCTGGCATTCACCAGTCTATAATGCACTCTGTGTCACATAAATCAAGCTTTTCCAAGCACTCTTAGCTGTTTTTCACGATTTTTACAATGCGGCTTGTACCAAGTCTGCTCGCACCAAGCTCTATGAAGCGCTCAGCATCTTCCATCGAAGAAATTCCACCGGCAGCCTTAATCTTCACATTCTTTCCCACATGCTTCGCAAAAAGCGCAATATCATCAAACGTTGCACCGCCCGTGGAAAATCCGGTCGATGTCTTGATGAAATCCGCTCCCGACTCCGTCACGATCTCACACATCTTGATCTTCTCTTCCTCGGTCAGAAGACAGGTTTCAATAATGACTTTTAAAATCTTCTCCCCACACGCATCCTTGATCTCGCGGATCTCATTTAAAACATAATCGTAATCCTTGGCCTTCAGCATCCCGACATTGATCACCATATCAATCTCATCCGCACCGTTGTTAACCGCATCGATCGTCTCGAACACCTTCGTTGCAGTCGTGTGATTTCCGTTCGGAAATCCGATCACCGTGCAGATCTTCATCTGCCCACCGACATACTCCTTTGCTTTCTTCACGTAGCAAGGCGGAATGCACACCGATGCCGTACCGTAGCAGATGGCATCGTCGCACAGCGCGCGGATCTCATCCCATGTACTTGCCTGCAATAATAAAGTATGGTCGACCATACTCAGTATCTTCTTTGTATCCATATTTTCCTTTTACCTCCACTACTGCAAATTATGCGGTCCGAACCCTTTTGGAAGAAGTTCTCCCAACGTATACACTTCATACTCTTCCGCTGACCGTGCAAGCACAATTTCAAACGTACTCTCGTCGCAAAACTCTTCCATTATCTGTCTGCATACACCGCAAGGTGCACACCAGTCAAACTTTGTCGCATCCTCCGCGCCTCCGACGATCGCAATCGCAGTAAATTTGCGCTCCCCCTCGCTGACCGCCTTAAAGAAAGCCGTGCGCTCCGCACAGTTTGTCGGCGTGTATGCCGCATTCTCGATATTGCAGCCGCAATAGATCCTTCCGTCCGCGGTAAGAAGCGCCGCTCCCACCTGAAAATGCGAATACGGTGTATACGCCATCCTGCGCGCAGCAAACGCCTCATCGATCAGGCGCGGTATCATCTCTTTACTTATCATTGGCATCCTCCCGAATCAGAATACGGATTGCCTCCACCGCCGTCCGGATGGCAAGTTCCGTATCATGCGCCTGCTTATTCGGCAATCCCTTCTTTGCACGCTCCTGGTTTGCTACCACAAGGAAGCACGAGCCGACGCGCACGCGCAGAAAACTTCCCGCAATAAAAAGCGCCGCAGACTCCATCTCCGAAGCAAGACATCCCATGCGAAGCCAAGCCTGCCACTTGTTTTCCAGTTCATAGCTGACCGGCATCACCTCCGGCTCATGCTGTCCGAAAAACGAATCCTTGCACTGTACAACGCCGACATGATAACGGATCTTTTCGCTTTTTGCCGCAGAGATCATCGCATTCATCACATCCACATTCGGCACAGCCGGATACTCAATTGGAGCATATTCCCTGCTCGTTCCCTCCATACGGATCGCGCCGCTTGCAATCACGATATCGCCGCCCAGCACCTCTTCCTGCATGCCACCGCATGTGCCGACGCGAAGGAATGTATGCGCTCCGCATTTGGACAGTTCCTCGATGGCGATTGCCGCAGACGGGCCACCGATACCGGTCGATGTCACGCTGACTTTCACCCCATCGATCGTTCCTGTATAAGTCGTGTACTCGCGATTATCCGCAACAAGCACCGGATCGTCAAAATGCTCGGCAATCTTCCTGCATCGCTTCGGGTCTCCCGGCATGATCACATACCCGCCAATGTCATCCGGTCCAACTCCCGTGTGGTACTGCTTTCCGGAACCTTCTGTATAATCAACCATATTATTCCCACCTTTCTCCCGTATCTGTTTTCATTCTAACACGAACACAGTCGGAAGTACACTTTGCGGTCAATAATTTTTAAGTCCTCTACTCCTCTCCACTCAGCACCTTCCCCAACAGATCCGCAAGCGGCTCCATCGAATTTTGTGCCTCTTTGAGCGTGTTCGTCTGCGCGCCCACTTCAACGAGCAGAGACTTCGGACAGAAATGCATATTATAGCGGTAGCCTTTCAGATAGATCCGCCTTGTCAGCCCCGGATAATATTCCGCCGCTGCAAGCTGCATCTGAAAGGAAAAAGCGAGATTGTCTGCTATGTACGGATTTTTCAGATAGGCGATATCTCCGATTGATGTAGTACGGCTCAATCCGTTAAAAAACATGATCTGTGCCATCTTTTTTCCGTCCTGTTCCGTCACAAGGCGCGTGCTCTCCGCCACGCCGTCCCTGTGCAGATCGATCACAACCTGAATGGACGGATTGTCTTTGATGATCTGCTCGATCTCCGGCGCCGCCGTCGAATACGCATGATCACGGTCCGGAAGATCATAGGTTCCTTTGTCATGAAGCACGGTGAAACCTTGCTCCTCCAACAGTTTTGTCAATGTATCTCCAAGTCCTACCACCGACTCGGATAGATCGCCCGGCCTGGAATCCTTATACCCCTCCTGCGAATGTGTGTGATAGATCAGGATCTCGGGACCGTCCACCGACGTATCCACCGTCATATCCGGATTTAAGAGTTTTTCCACACAGAGCTGATCCTTCCCGATCGTTGTCATATTATCGATCTGGTAAAATGTCTGTCTGAGATAATCAAAATCTTCCAGCTTTTTGCGGTTGATCTTCACCTTCCGTTGATCCTTAGTCTCCTCCGACTGCTGATCCGGCTTCTCCTCCACGATCGTCTCCTGGGCCTTAGTCTCGTCCACCTGCGTGTCAGCATTTTGTGTCTCCGTCACTTCCGATGATGCCTGACTGTTTTCTGCAAGAATCTGCTTCGCCTGTTCATTCTCCATTGCAGCCAGATTCTCGTACTGCGACAGATTCTCCGCCTGCGATTCGTACCAAAGCCGCTGCTCATTGCAGGCGATTGCCGGATAGACCGATGCCGTCACATCACGGTACACACCCGGAAGTCCCTCCTCCTGCGAACACACGACAGACGGCACATAGACGCGTAGCACCCCGTTGTAAAATTTCAGGGACAGATTCTGCCCCATGCTTCCGAGCAGTCCCTCCCCGTAATAGTAGAAAAAACTGCACAGTAACGAAAATAATATGATCAACAGAAAAAGCGAAATTCTACGCCCTTCCCTGGCTCTTCGTCCCAACAAACCATCACCACCTCTTGGCATTATATGTTGGCATTCTCGTCCTTATTCCCCAAAAGTGCAATATTGAGTCCTTCCGAGATCAGAAAACTTAAGCTTTTGATCGAATCGTCAATGTTTTTCGGGGTCACAAAAAGTCCGTTGAGCTGCGGAGAAAGCAGTTCTCTTGCCAGTTCCTGCCGCTCGTGTTCGTCAAGATTCTTCAGATCGGCATTCGAGCTTGCCTCCGCCTCAATGAGATCATTCATCGCATCCGCGACGATCGTTGCCGCATTGACCACAGTCGGCACCCCGAGTGATATTACCGGAATGCCAAGGCTCTCCTTATTGAGCGCATTCCTGTGATTGCCGATTCCGCTTCCCGGCGTGATTCCGGTGTCGGTAAGCTGTATCGTCCGGTTCAGTCGCTTTACATTGCGCGCCGCCAACGCATCCACCGTAATGATGAAATCCGGATCCGTCTCCCTGATGATACCGCGCAGGATCTCCACACACTCCATTCCTGTCTGCGCCATCACACCCGGCACGATCCCGCTGATCTTACTTGTCTTCTCATCGGAAAAAGCATAGCGCCCGAATTCCTTCAAAATATGCCTTGTGATAAACAGATTGTCGACCACTTTCGGTCCCAGCGCATCCGGGGTTACCTCACGGTTTCCAAGTCCCGCGATCAGCACCGATACATCCATACCTTCCTCTAAATCCTCCGAAATGTCCTTCTCGTGAAGCGAAACCATTTGCCGCAGGATCTGCGCCAGTTCCACCGAAATATCCCGGTGATAGCCCGCATCCTCCTCGATCATCTCCGGCGCCTCGATCGTCACATACGTTCCCCTCGGCCGTCCCATCGCTTTGGCCGCATTCTCCGTATCGATAAACACGGTCGAGATCACGACGCCGTTGTCCTTTTTTTCCTCTTCAAGACGCACGCCTTTTACCTGTCCATTGTCCTTCTGCAGACGTTCCTGTGACTCCAGTGCCAGGTCTGTTCGAATCGGATAACTCTCAAGCTGCATGTTGTTCCTCCCCTTTGCTCTGATCTGTGCTATTATAATATGGTTTTCCCACTATTCTGTTAACAATTTTCCCACTTTTTTTCAGAATATGTATTGACAGATCAGGATGCTTGGAATATTATAATCTAGTATGTTTGCGATGGAGCGTCCGTGTCTGTTTCACCGCATAGAAACAATAACGATTAATATTGATTTGGAGGTGTACAGATTGGCTAACATTAAATCTGCTAAGAAGAGAATTTTAGTTACAGAGACAAAGACTGCTAGAAATAAAGCAATCCGTTCTGAGGTTAAGACTTCTATTAAGAAGGTAGAGGCTGCTGTTGCTGCCGGAGATAAGGCTGCTGCAGATGCTGCTCTTAAGAATGCTTCTTCCGTTATCGAAGCAGCATGCTCTAAGGGAGTTTACCACAAGAACAATGCAGCACGTAAGGTTTCCCGTTTAGCAAAATTAGTAAACGGTGTTGCTTAATTTGTTTTAAATTTTATCACCCTATAAATAAAAACGTTCGGTACCGTCATGCCGAACGTTTTTTGTATGCATATAATAGATATCTTATCTCTCCGCCTGCTTACTGTATGTCACAATAAACAGCTCCACCGCCATCTGGTCATTCATGCGCCCGGTTTTGACCGCCGTCTCATACTCCACGCCGTCAGCGATTGCTTTCTTCAACTGCTCCATGTTAAATGCGCGGCACTGCGACTGATACTTCTTGACCGCCCACTCCGGACATCCCGCCTTCGGCGCAATATCACGGTTGGAAAATCCCTGATTCGTCATCGCCTTCACGACCATCAGACGCTGAAACTGGTTCGTGATCAGATAGAGGATACGCATCGGTGCCTCCTTGAGTGCCAGCAGATCGTAATACAGATCCAATGCTTTTCGTTGCTGGTGCGCTGCCACCGCGTCAACCATATCGAAGATTTTATTCTCCGTCTGCTCAGTCGTGATCGCCTCGACATCATTCACATCGATATAATCCTTCTCAAGCGTATAACAGAGAAGCTTCTCAAGCTCCCGGTCGATGTTCTCCATATCGGTTCCGGTCTTGCGGATAAAAAGCGCATACGCATCGCCGGTAATATTCTTTCCGTTCTTACGGATACGTCCGTTCACCCAGCGCATCAGCGTCTCGTCGGTCTGTCTGACAAATTCCACAGCGCTTCCGATCTTGTTGACCGCTTTATACATCTTCGTTTTCTTATCGACTTCCTTCTCGACAAAGATAAAGTACGTGGATGCCGGAACCGAAGCCATATAATCGGCAAGTTCTTCCGCACTCTTCTTAAAAAGCCCGCTGTCCTCGATCAGGATCACTCTGCGGTCCGCAAAGAAAGGCAGCGTCTCCGCCAGATCAATAATCTCTTTCTGGTTGATATCCGCCCCCTCAAAAGCCGAAAAATTCATCGTATCATCCTCTGCAACCATCGCCTTTTTCAATTTATCACGATACTGGCGGATCAGGTACTGTTCCTCGCCGTACAGCAGATATGCCTGCTTGAATTCGCCTGCCTTAATATCATTGTCAATCGTCTTCATCGTAGATTTCCGTCCTTCTATTTACTCGCTCTCTTATTATATCCGCTTTTGCATATGCAGACAACCTAATTCGCCAGGATCTTTGCCTGCCATAAAAGCACTTTCTCTCATAAAAAGTACAGGCGTGGAAAAACTCCACGCCTGTTTGATGGTCTGCGCATGCATCAGCACGCCTTTCCATATATTATTTTGCTACTGCACTCTTTGTCTTGCTCCAGCTTCCGTTTAACTTTGTGTTTCCGGAATTCTTGTAAGAACGAACTCTTACATAATACTTCTTTCCGGATTTCAGCTTGTTAATCGTCTTGCTTGTAGTCTTATTCTTGCCGACTTTTACCGTCTTAGCGTTCTTGAAATTCTTATCTGTTGAATACTGAATCTCATATCCGCTAACCTTGGCATCACGCTTCCATGAAATCGTCAGGGACTTCTCGTCCTTAGACTTTGCGGCTTTCACCGTTGCTTTCTCCGGTGAAACTTTGATCGTAATCACCTTTGTTGCTGCTGCATGTGTATCATCTCCAGATGCGGAAATTGTAATCTTTACAATACCAGGTCCCTTTACCGTTACTTTTCCGGTCTTTGGATCAACCTTCGCTACCTTACTGTTTGAAGAAGCGAATGTAATATCTCCATATCCTTCCGGCTCTAAAGTAAAGTTCTTGGAATCAGACTTAACGGTATAGTTGTTCTTAACACCGGTAATGGTGTCAGCCGGCTTGGTATCATCCTTGGATGGCTCAGACGGCTTAACTGTGTCAGATCCGGAAGGGGTCGTCTCTGAACCGGATGGAGTTGTGTTACTTGGTTTTGTTGTAACTTCAACTGCTACAATGTCAGATGTTACGGTTGCAGTCTTTGTTCCGTTCACCGCCTCATTGGTATTGGTTACAACACAGAAGTAATAGGTTGTTCCAACTACTGATGTATCAGCTGTATAGTTGCTATCTGTTGCCCCATCAATTGGAGTAGCATTCTTGATTCTACCAGTACTGTTCTTGTACCACTGATAAGATAAAGTTCCATCATCTAATACATTTGCATTGATAGCAAGGGCTGCATTTCCTCCAACGTAACATTTTACGGTTGCAGGCTGCTTATTGATTACAGGAGTCTGTGCATCGGTTCTTACTGTCCAATGTGCATATACTGTAATTGCATCTGCATCAGTTGAGACTTCCGTAATATACTCTGTGCTGTCCTTTGTAAGTGTCCATCCTGCAAACAGATATCCCTCTCTTGAAGGAGCTTCTAATGTAATCTTGCCTTCGCCCTTGGTGTAATAGAATGGATTTGCATCAGCATTGACTGCGTCATTTGCACCCAATACATAATCAATTGCAATACCAGTCTGAGTCTTACCCATATCATCTCCGGATGTTGAACCGGAATCATCGGACTTGATCAACTTTAATGTAACATCCTTAAAGTAGAATGTTGCATTATCCGCAGCACTCTTACCAAGACCAAAGTTGAGAGCTACGTTGCTGTACGTTGCAGCAGGACACTGAATGGTCGTTGTATATGTATAGAATCCATCGGCATCAGGCTCGCCCAATGTTGCAAGATCAATATCTACTAAATTCTGAACAACTTCCCAACTGCCCTGATTCTGCACAATATACGATACTTTATTGTTTGATGATCCCTCCAGTTTTAACTTGGCAGTCATCTCGTATTTTGCACCTGCCAAAGTCTTAAACTGTGCACTTGTAATCTGCGGAGAATACCAGTTAGAACCACTCTTTACTCCTGTAAACTTATGCACTCCGTTTTCAATACCTGCATCGGTTGCAGCTCCACCGTCAGCTCCGTTTGCGCTCCACTGTGTATTCGCATTTACCGGATTCTTATCTGCAACTTCTGCCTGAGAATTTCCGATCATGGATACATTGTCGATCTGCACAGAAGCACCGTCACCAAATGTCAGAACAAGTGCTGCATTTGCAAGTGCACGAGGAGTTGTAAATGCCCATTTGTAATTCTTTACACTTCCGGTCTCTGTATAATTTACAACCGGTGATTCAAGCATCTTTGTTCCGAGCTTTCCATCGTCTGTTACCGAATAAATTGCTGCCTGAACAGTTGTAGCACTCTTGCTATACATATCAAAGTTTAATGTATATCCGTCTGCCTTCAGTTCGATTCCAGGCTGGTAAATGCATGGAGCTCCGGATGTTGAAGAAATCTGTGCACGGCGCTCGTAATATTTTACTCCACCATTCGTAAGCTTTTCATACTTATTCAATGTGGATGCCGTATCAACAACACTCACATCGGAATCTGCGATCTTCTCCGTTGTGTAACGAGGAACACTTAAAGTTGTTCCTTCAGCAGCTACCCAGCCACCAACATGTGCCCTTCCCTGATCAAAGGTTCCGTTATAAATAACATCACCATTGGATAAAGGCTTACGGCCTGAATCCCCGTTAATGGATTCCGGATTTATAATCTCAACTTTTACATTTGAAATATATACATTACCGGTTGCCTTTGATCCTAAATTAAACTCAATACGACATTTTTCAAAATCTGACTTCTGCTCAAATGTGAATTCCACATGTTGAGGTGTTGAAGATAACTCGTAGGACTGAATTCCATTCGTACTCCAGCCGGCCCACTCTTTTGAATCGGTATTGACAGACTTTCCAACTATATTTCCATCAGCGTAAGCATCAAATGATACTTTATACACATATCCTGCTTTTGCATTGTAATGTCCGATCAGCTGAACCGAATAATCCTGTGATCCTGCTTCGGAGATACCCACCTTGGCCCATGTCTTTCCATTACTGTCCTTGACTGAATCAAGTGTTGCATCACCACCGGTATTATTGGCATTATAAGAAAGATACCACTTGGACGCATCGGAATCCTTATCGGAACCGAATCCCTTCGCATCTAAACTTGATGCAGTAACATCTGCGATCTGGTTAACACCTTCATACTCATCCCAATCAGTCTTAGCATTGTCTGATGCGGTTCTGTCAACCGATTCCGCATATCCGTTTGTCTTCTGATATGCACGAACATAATCAACATACATGTTAATATCATCATGAAATGTCGCACGGTTAACATCTCCACCAAACTGACCACTGTCAACTGCCAAATTTAAAAGAACATAAAACGGCTGATCAAACGGAGCATCGTAGGAGAGAGAGTCCGTTGATCCGGAGATCATACTTTCCCAATTCTGCAAAGTATTAACAGCAACACCGTCATAATACCATGTAATCTTTCCCGGTTCCCAGTCAATAGCATAAGTGTGGAAATAATTGTAATCGGATTTCAGATCAACATCTCCGCTTCCTTTGTACACATGATCCGGTACACCCCAATGAAGTGTTCCACAAGCCTTATTATTTGCTCCATCTGTAAATGCTCCACACGTTTCCATGATGTCGATTTCTCCGGAAACCGGCCAGTTTCCATAGATATCGGTACTCTGTGGAAGCATCCAGAATGCAGGCCATGCACCCTTCGTTGCAGGAAGCGCCATACGGCTTTCGATATATCCATATGTCGTTGTAAACAATGCCTTATTGGTTCTTGAGGTTGTACGGATTCTCGCAGAGGTATAATCTTTTTCACTCTCAGATTCGTACTTATAACCGTCCTTTTCATAGGATGCGGTAATGCGAAGCATTCCGTCTCCCTCGCCATCGTCATCTAAATCTTCATTTACTGCGATATTCTTCTTATTGCCGGTATAAGACTGCTTCTCATTATTTCCCCATCCAGGGTTGCCAACTTCCGATCCGTCACCAAGCTGATAAGACCAATTATCTAAGTTCAAGCCGGTATCTGAATCAACCTTTGCAGTCCCGTAATTTCCATCAAACTCATCTGCCCAGATCAGATCATATCCGTCTTTGGATGTTCCCGGATCTGCAGAATCATATGCAGAATTATCTTTTGTAAAATCGTATTCTGCACCTTTTTCCGATACGGAATCATCGATTACAAGTTTAATCTGTGCATAAACGGATGGATCGTCAACTAACTCTACTTTAATGACAACTGTATTTTTGATTGGATTAAACCAGAAACCACCATTTGTCGGCGCTCCGTCCCATCCATAATTAGTTCCCCAGGTTAATCCAGATCCATCTTTTCCAAGCTCGTAAAAATGACCATCGGCTTTCGGATCAATGGACCATTTTAATCGATTTGCAGTTTGAAGCGAACTTCCAAGAATCTCACTGTCACCATTTACGATCAAAGAATCAAATGCAATTGCGTATGCACCTTGTGTCGTAATATCTTTCTCTGCCTTTTCAAAAGCAAGGCTCTTTACCTCTACCGGTGTTACTTCTTCCTGTGTTCCCGGATAATTTAAAGTATAGTCAACATATACATCCTCATGAGCTACAGACCGAAAACGAATCTGTTTACTTTCCTTAAAGTTAAACATGATGGCGAATGCACCGCCACCGTTCCAAGTCCAATAATCATATCTCCAGGTATTTTCTTTTGCTACCTGATCATCATATGTAATTCCTGAATCCGGATCTTCAATGTTTTTCCAAATTCCATCCTGATTAACCTGAATCACATAATCTTTTTTCACTTCGTCCAATGCATTTGCTGCAATCGGTTCACCGTTTACCTTAGGAAGACAAAACGAAAATAAATTATCCTTATATTTAATCTGTGGACCATTGTCTGCGTTATATACTTCCAGTTTTGTGATTCCTGTTCCTTTTACAGGTTCTGCAGAGTTTGAATCGTCTGTATAGGTATAATACTGAAAAGTTTGCTCACAAGCACCTGCATTCTTATATAAGACATTAAAGTTATACCGTACAACCTGTCCCTTTGTAATTGCTTTTTGTTCCGAATAATGATATCCTCCATCTGCATCTGCCGTAAGTACCTTCGCTCCACCTGATTTTTCAAAAAATTTTCCGACATCATCCTTTTTTGCCGCCTCTATTGAATCGTAGACCGCATAAAAAAACAAAACCTGCTCTACTTCTTTTCCATCACCAGGATTTAATACAGAATCTGTATTTTCAAGCGATGCAGTTAAAGTTGTTCCATCATATGACATACTTCTTGTCTGCGCTTCCTGAACAATTCCATCTGCTGCAAATACTGTAAACGCTGGCACATTCACTGAAGTAACCGACATTGCTCCCGCAAGTGCAATTGCGAGCACGGTCTTTCCCCATTTCGCTCTTCTTCTCATTATGAACCTCCCAAAAAACTGCTTTCTCAAACACTTACCCCAAAATCATACCGTTTTCCTCCTTTCCAGGGTGTGCTTTCAAAAGTCCTTTAAATATGTACACATGTATTGTATGTCCGGACGATTCTAAAAAAAGTGAAATAATTTCAGAAAAGGTGCACTATTTTCTTCTAAAAAAATAATCAGGCAACATAAAAACGCACAGCCAAAACGAAAAATTCATTCTCGATTCGCGCTGCGCGTTATGTTTATAACTTTATCTTATTCTTGCAACTCTAATTCTGCAGATGGGAAATATCAATTCCAAGACGCAGATGCGCCGGTTTTCCGTTCCAGGTGATCACCTTGTCCTCCATCAGCATATCGGACTTCAGGAACTTATTGTGATCCCATCGGATCACAGGATGCTTGCTTCGAAGCTGCTTTCTGCAACAATCCTCGCACGGTGTACTGCGGCCCTCAATCACCTCATAGCACTTACGTCCGGCATAATCGATTGCACCGGTCAGGCGCTTCGCAAAGTTGTTCATATAATAGAGCTCATAACTCTCCATGTCCATGACATAAACCACTTCGTCAATCTGGTCGAGAAGTGCCTTATAATCATTGTTCTGCTCCGGTTCCACAAAGTGCTGATAGATCTCTTCACTCTGCTTTTTCCAGCCTTCCTCCTTCTCATGTGTATCGATATACTGGTTGGTAAATTCGTCTACATTGAGCGGCTTGCTGAAATAGAATCCCTGAAGTTCTTCCGGCGCCAGTTCCGCCAGTGTCTTTAGCTCATCGATCGTCTCGACGCCCTCACAAACAACACGGATGCTGCTGCTTCGCGCCAGCTCCAGAATATTGCTGAGAAGCCGGTAATTGTATGCACTCATATGGATATGATCCACAAAGCATCGATCGATCTTGATCTCATCGATCGCAAGGCTCTTAAGATAACCGAGACTGGAATATCCGGTTCCGAAATCATCCATCGAGATCTGAATACCACGCTTATTCCACTGATAGAAAAGCTGATTGTACTTCGTGTAATCCTGAAGCTGCATGCTCTCTGTCAATTCAAGAATAATTGCATCTCCCGATAACTGATAATCATCCAGCAGATTATAAATGTATTCGCTTAATTCCTCCTGCTCCAACTGAATATACGATAAATTGATACTCATGCGCAGGTTTGGATTGGATTTACGCCACTCGGCACATCTTGCGATGGCCTCCTTTAACACCCAGTTTCCAACCGGAACGATCATACCGGTTGTCTCAAGGATCGGAATAAACTGTCCCGGCGATATCTCACCATGATAGTGTGAACGAAATCTGAGCAATGCTTCCGCACCGACCACTTCGTACCGATCCATCGCGATCTGTGGCTGATAGACCAAATAGAACCGGTCACACCCGTTGCGCACACTGTCACGCAGTTCCTCCGTCAATTCGATCGTACTGAGCTGCTTATGGTATTCCTCCTCGGAGAAGATTTCAAGACGATTCCGCCCATTCTTCTTCGCCCGCTGCAAGGAACGCTCACCATATGTATATAAGATACCGGCATCGTTGATGCCTTCCATCGGATATTCTACCGCTCCGGCAGAAAATGTACCAAGTGAAGCAACACTCTCCTGAATTCTGTGGTACAACTCCTTGCACTGTTCCATGGTATAACCGGTAAGGTTCACTCCAAAGCAGTCTCCACCGCTTCGGAATACCTGGAACTGCGTGTCCACATTTGCTTCCACAAGCTCTGCCATCTTCTTTAAGACACTGTCACCGTATCCACGTCCGTATTTTGCATTGATATCCTGAAACCGATCGGCACCAAGCAGTAAGAACACGCCCGACTTTCCGGATTCCACCGACTTCTTCAGGCTCTTGTGTAAACGGTCAAACCAAAACAATCCGGTCAACGCATCTGCCGACTCGATCAGTGCGGTATCCGAAATTCTTCCGATGATATAATGTGCCGTTCCGTCCGGATCCCTTAAGATCTTGCCTTTGCTGCTGATCCACACAAGATTCTCCTTGCGGTCGATCAGACGATATTCCAGATTCCATTCATCCTGTGTACTCTTTTTTGCTTTCTCGACGGCATGACACCAGACATTCTTTTCACGTCCGTATATGAACGCATCCCAGTCTTCAAACGAGCAGCTCAGCTTCTCATCCAGCTGGATTCCGTAACGAATGGTAATCCATGCACTGGCCATACGGATACGTTCCGCAACCAAATCCGCCAGAAACAGATAATCATCCGTGCTCTCATCCAAAAACTGTAGCGTTTGATAATTCTGCTCCAGACGATCTACTGTATTCTCCCTGTCCAACGTAATACCCCCTTTCTTTACCGGAAAAGGCGCTCTCCGGTTTTATTGATGGCCAGCTCAGTTGCACCCTCTTTACAATTGCAAGCGTCTTCTCGAGCTGGTTACCCTTATAAATTCCTTTATTCTACGTACAATACTACACTGTCGGAAGAGAAATAACAAGTATTCTTGCATAAAAATCGTTCAGCATTTGACCGTTTTTGTTACTTATTGTCCAATTTTGTTATTTTATAAGCTTTTTGCATGTTTTTTTATCTGTACAACTAATAATGCGACACCAAAAAGCAATAAAAATGTGGAAAAAAGCCATGCAAAAACGGTTCCGGTAACGGTTTTCGCAAAGATTCCCGTCTCGGTCCGGAGCACCGCGATCAGGTTCGCCGTCACATGTCCGATGATCGCCGGATACACATGATCCGCCAGATCCATAAGGATTGCAAGCACGATTCCGAGCAGAAAAGCATAGATAAACTGTACGACATTAAAATGTACAGCCGCAAAGATCAGCGCAGAAACAACGATTGCAGGAATCTTTGGCAGCATACTCTTAAGTCTCGTAAACAGAATGCCTCGAAACACCATCTCCTCCAGAATCGGTGTCATAAGTGCCGAACTGATCAGCTCGAGGGCAAGCGTGCTTCCATAGAAATTGGCATTCGCCTCCTTATACCCCGCCGAGGCATCCACAAGTGGTGTCATGGAGATCAGATTATTGAGTGCGATACTCACGCATGCCACGATCACCACCGCTGACAACGCGAAAAGAATGCTTTTTTTCGTAAAACGGTCACGAATTCCGCCAATACCTGCCAGCGCACGGTCCTGCTTATAAAAAGGCATCATAAACGGAATCGTAACAACAGTTGTTACAAGCTGACGCGCGACAAAATGTGATGTATCCCCTCCGATAATGACCGTACAAAACGACATCACAATGATCGATACCGCATAGTAAAATAAAAACGGATAGGCGATATACCAGATCTGTATTGCCGGATTCTTCTTTTCTTTCATGTGCGTTCTCCTCTCTTTCTTTTCGAAAATCAATGCGGTACATACCAGGATGCACCGCATTATGTTCTACATTTTTTCAATTATCTCCGGCAGCTTTGCCATATCATCGCACACTGCCACCGCGCCAGCCGCAACCATCGCGTCCACATCGCCGAAACCGAATGTGACCGCAACACTTCGCACGCCGACTTTGTTTGCGCCCTCCACGTCAAACATCGTATCGCCGATCAGACACATCTCCTCTTTCGGCACATCTCTCCAGCGGCGAAGCACCTCATTTAACACTTCTTCCTTCGTATCAATGCGGCCGTCGAATGTCGCACCGACCACATCGTCAAACAATTCCAGAATGCCAAAATGATCCAAGATCCTGCGACACGACTCCTCCGGCTTCGAGGATGCCATCCCAATCAGATATCCCTTTGCTTTCAACTCCTCAATACACTCCCGCACGCCCGGATACAGACTGCATTCAAACAGACCGATCCGATTGTAACGTTCTCTGTATACGGCTACCGCTTCATACGCCTTTTCCTCCGAAAAGCCGTAATATTTCTGAAAACTTGCCGAAAGCGGCGGTCCGATAAATTTATAGAATTTCGACAGATCATTCTCCTCGATTCCGTAATGCGCAAGCGCATATTGTGTCGACTTCGTAATTCCTTCCGACGAATCGATGAGTGTTCCGTCCAGATCAAATAAGATTGCTTTCATCTACTCTTCTTCCTTTTTAATGCGTCTACTCCACTGCCGTCACTTCTTCAAGCATCTGTGTTACAGTCAGTCCCAGAACCGGATGCCGGTAGTTCGGCGCAAGCTCTGCAAGCGGTGTAAGCACAAACGAGCGGTTATGCATATCCACATGCGGAATGATCAGATCCTCGCTCTCATACACGAGCTTGTCGTAAAAAATAATATCCAGATCCAGAGTGCGCGGTCCCCAATGTATTTTACGTTCACGGTTTGCCTCAGCCTCAATCGTATGGAGCAGAGCAAGCAGCTCCTCCGGATCAAGAAGCGTCTCAAAAGCGACACATCCGTTTAAGAAATCATCCTGCTCGACCGGTCCGTAAGGTTTTGTCACAAGAAGCGACGACTCCCTAAAGTTTCTTACCGCGTCCTGCGCCTCTAACTTTGCAAGTCCGTCCGCGATCAGTTGTCTTGAATCGCCCATGTTTGATCCCACCGCAACATACGCCTTGTGCCAGCCTCTTGTCATATTGACCGATACATCCTCAAATTCCATCGGGATCGGCGCATACGGCTTGCGCAGCTCAAGCTCGATTTTCTCAAGCACCGGAAACGCCAGCAGAAGGCTTTCACACAGATGCTCCGCTGCCGCCTCAATCAGATCAAAGCGTTTTTCCGTAAATGTCTTTCCGATAAACTCGCACACCTCGGCATAATTGAGGGCATCGTTCAGATCATCGCTTTGCCCCGGCTTTCTCATCGAATAGAAAAGACGGGCATTGATGTAAAAATCCTGCCCATTCTTTTGTTCATCCGGAAGTACTCCGTGATATGCATATAATTTTAACCCATTAAGCTTAATATAATCCATCATTACCCGTTCTTCCGATATCCGCGCATGATCGCCTGCGTCATGCGGATTGCTCTCATGTTTTCCTTGATATCATGCACGCGCACGAACGCACATCCCTGCTGCACGCCGTACACGGTTGTCACCATCGTTCCTTCCACGCGCTCGTCCTTTGTGGTATCCAGAGTCAGTCCGACCACCGATTTTCTCGATGTTCCGAGCAGAATCGGATAGCCCAGCTCATGCAGTCTTCCAACCTCGCGGATTGCCACAAGATTGTTTTCATACGACTTAGCGAAGCCGACACCCGGATCAAGCATGATCTTGTCGTCCGCAATCCCCGCTTTCTTAGCGATCTCAACAGTCTCACGCAGATCGTTTAACATATCTTCCATAAAGTCATTATAATCCGTATTGTCACGGTTGTGCATCAGACAACACGAGGCACCGTGGCGTGCGATCACATCCGCCATCTTCGGATCATACTTAAGTCCCCAGATGTCATTGACGAGATCCGCCCCCGCCTCGATCGCAGCTTCCGCCACCGCGCTTTTGTAGGTATCGATCGATACCGGAATATCAAACTGTTCCTTGATTGCACGAATGACCGGAACAACACGTCCGATCTCCTCCTCATCAGAGATCATCGTATATCCCGGACGTGTCGATTCTCCGCCGACATCAATGATCGTGGCACCTTCCTCGATCATCTGCTTTGTGTGCGCGATCGCCGCCTCCACATTATTAAACTTACCACCGTCTGAAAACGAATCCGGTGTCACGTTTAAAATTCCCATGATATAAGTATCGTTTTTAATATCAAAATCTCTGTTTCCAATTTTCATAATCGCCATTCCCTTTTTTAACCTCCTTGCGCCTGCTGCCACTTCCATCAAAGACTTCCGCAACCACACTGCGCAAACTCATTTTCTCATATCAACCGGCTTACTTAGCCAATTGAAAAAAGCGATCACACAACTTACTATTCTCCTCAAACACGCCTCGCGCCGCATACGTTACCGTCTTGCTGCCCGGCTTCTTAATACCGCGCATCGTCATACACATATGCTCCGCCTCGATCAGCACGATTGCTCCCTTCGGATTTAAACACTCCATCAAAGCGTCCGCAATCTGTCCCGTCATGCGCTCCTGAATCTGCGGACGTCTTGCAAACACTTCCACCGTTCGTGCAAGCTTGCTGATGCCGACCACTTTGCCGTCCGGCACATATGCCACATGCGCCTTTCCGTAAAACGGAAGCAGATGATGTTCACACATGGAATAAAATGTAATGTCTTTCTCAATGACCATCTCGTTGTTATCCACCTGAAACGTCTTTGCAAGATGCTCCGACGCATCCGCCGTCAATCCGGCGAACAACTCCTCATACATGCGTGCGATACGATCCGGTGTCTCGAGAAGGCCTTCCCTTGTGACATCCTCTCCCACACCTTCAAGTATCAGTTTTACGCCCTCTTTGATTTTCTCACTGTCCATGATTTTTCCTGCTTCCTATCTATTTTTCTGTTGCTCAAATACGCGTTTCAAGTCACCCAGATACGATAACGAGCCAAACGCAAGCACCGGCTCCCCGTGCGAAAACGCACGTTCAAGTGCCTCCCCGATCGAGTCGACCGGCTGTACCTGATCACAATATTTCTCTGCTTCTTTCGCCAATGATCCCGCATCCAGTGCGCGCGCATTGTCCGGCGTCACGGTATAGATCCTCTCGGCAAAAGGCGACATGATCCGAAGCATCTTCTCATGCTCCTTATCCGCCAGCACTCCTATTATATAAGTTAAGCGTGTATTTGTAAAACAATTTTCGACCGTTGTCGCAAGCTGTCTTGCCGCATCCTCATTGTGCGCACCGTCAATAACAAGAAACGGATCTTCACTTACCACCTCAAACCTGCCCGGCCAGCGAGTGTGCGCAATGCCTTGTTCAATGATTTGAGCTACCTCGTTTTTCGATTTTACAGGCAACCGATGCGCTGTCTCCTCCATGCGAAAACGGGTCATCTGTCCGGTAAGAAGCGCTGCCGCTACTTCTGCCGCAAGTGCCGCATTCTTAACCTGATAAGCCCCTGCCATCGCTGTCGCAAGATTTAGTTTTTCTCCCGTTGTAAGCATATAAGTAAAAGTCATCCGCCCCGGTCGTTCTTCAAGAATCTTTGCATTCTTTCCGTCCGCAAAAACGATCGACGCATGTTTCAGTTCCGCAACCTGCGTCAGGACGCTATACACCTGAGAAGTCTGCTCTGCCGCATACACCGGACAGCCTTCCTTGATAATACCCGCCTTGGCATATGCGATCGATTCGATCGTATCGCCGAGAAACTGCATGTGATCCATGCTGATGCTCGTGATCACGCTTGCACGCGGATGTTCGATCAGATTTGTGGCATCCAGCTCTCCACCCATTCCTGTCTCAAGCAGCACAACATCCGGCTTTTTCTCATAAAACCAGAGGAACGCTGCCGCAGTCTCGATCTCAAAGATCGTCGGGCATTCCTTCCCGGCAGATATCATAATGTCACAGGCGTCCTTCACCTGTGACATCACACTCGCATATTCATTTTCCGTTATATTTTCGCCGTCATACGTGAACACTTCCAAAGGCGTAAAGACCGCCGGGGACATGTAACGCGCCACATGAAGCCCTGCCTCGCGAAAGATGAACGCAAGATATGCGCCGACCGATCCCTTGCCGTTCGTTCCGGCAATGTGAATGATCGGAAGCTTCTCCTGCACATCCGACAGTTCCGCCATCAGCGCACGGATACTGTCAAGACCTAAGATACTGCCGCTTTTTGCCGCCTGATTTGCAAAGGCACATGCCTGTTCATACGTCATCATCGCTACTTTCGTACCCCTTTCGTGTCACGGTTTCCGATATGAAGCCGGTTCAAGGCGATCATCTTGCCTTTGACCTCGACTTCCTCATTCTCGCCCTCACGCAATACATAGATATGCTTTAACGTATCGCCTGCCGCAAGCTTCATGCCACGCACACCGACCGCTGATTTCTTCTTCTGCGGAATCTGTGCACAGTCAATGCGCAGGAACATATCCTTGTGTGAACACATAACCAGTGTCTCATCGCCCTCAAGCGCACGCACGGTCAGCACTTCGTCTCCATTCGCAAGTTTTGTCGCTGCGGTCGTCTTCTTTGCAACGACAAACTCGGCACCATCCACGACTTTGAGCATAGACTGGCTCGTTCCGAACACAAGCGTGTGTGAGCTTACCTGCTCAAGGCTTGCGATATATACAAAATTTTCTTCCTTACTGTCATAATTACATACATTGTCGATCGGCGTTCCCTTGTCCCGGAACTTTCCGTACGGCAGATCGAGCACTTTCAGAAGATGCATCTGTCCCTTGTCGGTAAAAATGCAGATCTTATCCGTATTCTTGCAGGTAAAGATGTAGCGGTTCTCCGCATCCGCCGTCTCTTTGTTGCGCTCGTAGACCGACGTATCCACCGTCTTGGCATAACCAAAACGATCCATCAGGAATACAACATCCTGCTCCTCGATCTTCTTCTCCACAACGACCGCTTCCTTTAAGTTGTCGATCTCGGTGCGGCGCTCCTTGGCATACTGCTTCTTGAAGCTCTGCAACTCCTTGATGATCACCTTTGCCATGGAGGAACGGTGCTCCAAGATGTCCTCATACTTTCCAATGTTCAAAAGCGTCTCATCCTGGTCCTTCATGAGTGCTTCGATCTCCAGACCGATCAGCTTGTACAGACGCATATCAAGGATTGCCTGTGCCTGTCGATCCGTAAAATGAAGCTGCTGTGCCATAATCTCGGATGCCGGATTCTTAAACGTAATATTGTCGGTCACGCCGTCCGTCAGACATGCCTTCGCATCCTTGATATTACGGCTTCCGCGCAGGATCTCGATGATGAGGTCAATCACGTTGCACGCTTTGATCAGACCTTCCTGGATCTCCTTCTTGTCAAGTTCCTTCGCGAGAAGTGTCTTATACTTGCGCGTTGCGATCTCGTACTGGAACTGCACATGATGTCGGATGATCGGCACAATTCCCATCGTCTCCGGTCTTCCATCCGCTACCGCAAGCATATTGACACCAAACGTATCCTCAAGCTTTGTTTTCTTATATAAGAGGTTCTTCAGTGCCTCGACATCCGCGCCTTTTTTCAGATCTAAAACAATACGGATTCCCTCTTTGGACGACTGGTTCGTGATATCCACGATATCCGAAGTTGCCTTCGTCTCCACGAGATTACCCACATCATTTAAGAATTTACCGATATTGGCACCGATCATCGTGTACGGAATCTCAGTGATCACCAGACGCTGCTTGCCACCTTTCATCTGCTCGACCTCGATGCGTCCTCTTACTTTGATCTTGCCGACACCGCTCTCATAGATGGCAGGCAGATCATCCTTATTTGCGATAATTCCACCGGTCGGGAAATCCGGTCCTTTGATATATTCCATCATCTCCGCGGTATTGATATCCGGATTCTTCATGTAGGCGATCACGCCGTCAATGACCTCGCCGAAATTGTGTGGCGGGATCGAAGTCGCCATACCGACGGCGATGCCTTCCGCACCGTTGATCAGAAGATTCGGAACTTTAACCGGCAGTACAACCGGCTCCTTCTCCGTCTCATCGAAGTTCGGCATGAAATCAACGACATCCTTATCGAGATCTGCCAGATAGGCTTCCTGTGTTACCTTCTGCAGACGTGCCTCGGTATAACGCATCGCAGCGGCTCCATCACCCTCGATGGATCCGAAGTTACCGTGTCCGTCGACAAGCGGCAGTCCCTTCTTGAAGTCCTGCGCCATAACGACCAAAGCATCATAAATGGAAGAATCTCCGTGCGGATGGTATTTACCCATCGTATCACCGACGATACGCGCACTCTTACGGAACGGCTTATCGTAGCGGATTCCAAGCTCATACATATCGTAAAGCGTTCTTCTTTGTACCGGCTTAAGTCCGTCACGCACATCCGGGAGCGCTCTTGCGATGATAACCGACATCGCATAATCTATATAGGATTTTTGCATCAACTCCGAATATTCGGTCTGGATGATACTCTGTTCCATAATCTCTTCCTCTCTTTATCTACAATTTTGTAACCTTCTCAGTTTTTATTTTCACATATTTCAAGGAAGCCGCTCGGCATTTTCCTGATTTTCTCACGATTTGAGGCAGAATTGCTGAATTTGTCAGCGGTATTTATTTCGCTTGAATTTTTTGTACGACAACGTTTGAACGATTCCTAGGCGGTGTCCGCCGGACACAGATGCTACGGACGCAGTCTGTGTCTCGGTGAACACCCGTCTACGGAATTGTCCAAACTTTGGCGAACAGAAATCATCAAACAAGTGAAATAAATACCGCGACAAATTCGTGATTCTGGATCACTAGTGAGAAAATCAGGAAAATGTCGCGTGGCTCCTGAAAGCCTTGTAAATTAAATCAAACTGAGAAGTTTCCTGCAATTTTATATATCGAGCTGCGCATCGTTGGCATGCTCATAGATGAAGGCCTTACGCGGAGGCACATCGGTACCCATAAGCATTGCGGTAACATCGGACGCCATACGACCGTCCTCGATTTCAATGCGGCGCATCATACGAGTTTCAGGATTCAGAGTCGTCTCCCAGAGCTGATCCGCATCCATCTCACCGAGTCCTTTGTATCGCTGCAGCGTGAAGCTTCCGGTATGCGTTCTGCGGTATTTCTCAAGCGCCGCATCGTCATACAGATACTCTTCCTTGCCCTTCGACGGAATAACCTTGTACAGAGGCGGCATTGCAACATAGACATGTCCCTCGAAGATCAGTTCCGGCATAAAGCGGTAAAAAAGCGTCAGAAGAAGCGTGGAAATATGTGCTCCATCGACATCGGCATCCGCCATAATGATGATCTTGTCATAACGAAGCTTCGTGATATCAAAATCGTTTCCGTATCCTTCCGAGAATCCGCAGCCGAACGCATTGATCATCGTCTTGATCTCCGCATTGGCGAGCACCTTGTCGATGCTGGCTTTCTCGACATTTAAGATCTTACCACGGATCGGCATGATTGCCTGATACATACGGTTACGCGCCATCTTGGCGGAACCGCCGGCGGAATCTCCCTCGACGATAAAGATCTCACACTTGGACGCATCGCGGCTCTCACAGTTGGAAAGCTTTCCGTTGGAATCAAACGAGAATTTCTGCTTTGTGAGAAGGTTTGTTCTCGCTTTCTCCTCCGCCTTACGGATCTTGGCTGCTTTCTCTGCACAGCCGATGACCGTCTTTAGCGTCTCTAAATTCTTATCAAAATACAGCGGCACTTCATCGCTCGTTACCTTGGCGGTTGCACGGTTTGCATCCTGGTTGTCAAGCTTTGTCTTCGTCTGTCCCTCGAAACGCGGGTCCGGATGCTTGATCGAGATGACCGCGGTCATACCGTTACGCACATCCGCACCATTAAAGTTTGCATCTTTCTCTTTCAAAACGCCGAGTTCACGCGCATACGAATTGATGATCGTCGTGAACGCCGTCTTAAATCCTGTCAGGTGCGCACCGCCCTCGGAATTGTAGATATTATTACAGAATCCTAAGATATTCTCATGGAATTCGCTCGTATACTGGAATGCGGCCTCGATCTCGATGCCCTCACTCTCTCCCTTGAAGTAGATCACATCGTGAAGTACCTCAAGATTGTTGTTCAGATCCTTGACAAAACCGATGATTCCGTCCGGCTCATGGAACTCCACATGCTCCACTTCCGGCTTTCTGCGATCCTCATAGATGATCGTGAGCGCAGGATTTAAGTATGCCGTCTCATGCATACGGCTTTTTACATCATCTTCCTTGAAACGAGTTTTCTCGAAGATTTCCGGGTCTGGAAGAAAATTGATCTTCGTTCCCGTCTTCTTCGTCTTGCCGATCTTCGGCAGAAGTCCGTTCTCAAGCGGCAGAACCGGCACACCGCGCTCGTAGCGGTCATGATGGATATATCCCTCACGGCTGATCTGCACATCCATATAAGTGGAAAGCGCATTCACGACCGAAGAACCTACTCCATGCAGACCTCCGCTCGTCTTATACGCATTGTTATCAAATTTACCGCCGGCATGCAGCGTAGAGAAAACGACACGCGCCGCCGATACGCCTTTGGCATGCATACCGACCGGAATACCACGTCCGTTATCTTCCACGGTACACGAACCGTCCGCCTCCAAAGTTACCCAGATCGTATCGCACACTCCTGCCAGATGCTCATCCACAGAGTTGTCGACGATCTCATAGATCAAGTGATTGAGACCCTTGGTCGTCACGCTGCCGATGTACATTCCCGGGCGCTTTCTGACCGCTTCAAGTCCCTCCAATACCGCTATACTGCTTGCATCATATCCTGACATGTTTGCACTCCTTACTCTGTTTTACTCTGGTCCTTAATATGTGCGATCACCATGACCGCAATGCGGAACGTCATCGCATCGTCAAACGTTCTGATATCCAGCCCGATTGCTTTCTGGATTCTTTCCAGACGATAGACCAGCGTATTTCGATGAACATACAGCTGTCTTGCCGTCTCTGAAATATTCAGATTGTTCTCGAAAAACTTATTGATGGTCGACATCGCCTCTTCATCCTCTAAGATATCCGGAATATGATCCCCGAATACCTCCTTGATGAACATATTACATAAACTCATCGGAAGCTGATAAATAAGTCTTCCGATTCCTAATTTTCCATATGAAATCGTATCGTATTCCGCATAGAATACACGTCCCACCTCGAGCGCCATCTTCGCTTCCTGATAAGATTCCGCGATCTCCGCAAGCTGCATCACAACATTGCCGTATCCGACGCGCACCTTGATCATCGCCTCCATATGCAGGTTATCCACAAGACTGTCCGCGATCGCACGCAGCCCCTCCTCCATATTAGCTTCCTCGATATGGGTTACGTCTTTGATCAGCACGACGCTGTGCTGATCAACGCTGGTCACAAAATCTCCCGCCCGAATATTCGACAGGTTCTTGACCAGCTCCATCGCAACATCATTGTTCTTATTACCGGTATCAATGACAAAAGCGACACGCGGCGCGGCAAGAATATGGTGCTTCTTCGCCTTTCCATAGATGTCAACGATCAGCATATTGCCGAGCAATATATTCTGTATAAAATTGTTGCGGTCAAACTGTTCCGCAAAACTCATCACAAGATTACGAATCTGACAGACTGCCATCTGCGCGTAGACTGCATAGGTCTCATCCGGCACCTTGCAGACAAGTACATACTCCATCTCACCCTCTACCATGATCTTGTAGAGATGATAATCCTGATAGGTCTGACGCTCCGCAAGTGATTCTGCAAATTCTGCCACAACACGTTCAAGCGTATTGGTCACTTCCATCTCGTCGGTATATGCCACAAGTTTTCCTTTTGCTCCAAAAAGCGCCGTTTCCATCCGGCAGATTTCCTCAATCTCATTTAATGAATTCTGTAATTTTTGATTTGACAGCATGGATTTTCCTCCGATTAGAAAACCGGGTGTAAATCCTCACACCCGGTTTCATCATTTACAACTATATAATTTTAACGAACTAGTTGGTAATTGTCAATTCTGTTTCCTTATCGAATACATGAATCTTATGTGGATCGAAAGCAAGCTTGATGTGATCACCGTAACGAGCAGGTGTATCAGAAGCAACCTTAGCAGTCATGTTAGCGCCTGCAACTGTGTAGTACAGTAATACTTCAGCACCAAGTAACTCGTATCCTGTTACATCAGACTCAACGATGCTTCCCGGATACTTAGCAAGTGTCTCAGCATCATCAGAGATATCCTCTGGTCTGATACCGAAGATAACTTTCTTTCCGTTGTAGCCGCCATCGATAAGCTTCTTAGACTTGTCAGCCGGAAGATCGATTGCGTAATCAGCGAACTTAAGTGTTGCAACATCACCGTTTACAGCAACATCAGCATCTACGAAGTTCATCTGTGGAGATCCGATGAATCCTGCTACGAATAAGTTGTTCGGCTCATTGTATAATTTCTGTGGGCTATCAACCTGCATGATAACACCATCTTTTAATACAACGATTCTTGTTCCGAGTGTCATAGCCTCTGTCTGATCATGTGTTACGTAGATGATTGTAGCACCTAATCTGTTATGTAAAGAAGCGATCTCAGATCTCATCTGTACACGCAGCTTTGCATCCAGGTTTGATAAAGGCTCATCCATAAGGAATACCTTAGGATTACGAACGATTGCACGACCCATGGCAACACGCTGTCTCTGTCCACCGGAAAGAGCCTTTGGCTTACGATCAAGTAACTTCTCAAGGTCAAGGATTCTTGCTGCTTCCTCAACTTTTGCCTTAATCTCATCCTTCGGAACTTTTCTTAACTTAAGACCGAATGCCATATTGTCAAATACTGTCATATGTGGGTACAGAGCGTAGTTCTGGAATACCATTGCGATATCTCTGTCCTTAGGCTCAACATCGTTTACTACCTTTCCGTCGATGATCAGCTCACCGGAAGAAATCTCCTCGAGACCTGCGATCATACGAAGGGTTGTAGACTTACCACATCCTGAAGGTCCTACGAAGATGATGAACTCCTTGTCTTCTACGTCCAGGTTAAAATCCTTAACAGCTTCAAATCCGTTAGGATATACTTTGCATACATTCTTTAATGATAAACTTGCCATTTTGAAAAACCTCCTAAGTAATGTTCGTACTTTTCATGTCCTTTAAGGACTTCTTACAATAAGTATAATACATAAGGTTGATCTAAAATACCACCGTCAAACCGCCAAAGATTTTTTGCTGCTTCTTGTCACTTTGACGAATCCCCCATCGGCACCATGCCGCTTTCGGCAAAAAGACTATAATTTCGAATAACCGAAGCCGTTGACCATCGCCTCAATCTTGTGTCCCTTCTTGCAGAACGGACAATCCTGTGCGCTGTAGGCTTCGTATCCTGTAATATCCTCTTTATCAAATAACGCTTCCACTTCCACTCCGTCTACCGTTTTAACGGTACTGAACAAAGAAGCCACTCCCTCAACCATTCCGCCATAATAACGAATGCATTCCAGGCTGCGCCGGATCGTCTCGCCTGTCGTTGTCGTTGCAAGAAGCAGGACCACATGTTTTCCGGCGATTGCCCCCTTGTTATTATCTCTGAAAAGCATCTGATTGTTGTTATTAAACTCCGGTGTTACAACATAGATCGTTTCATGGCGGTTTGTTGACAAAACGCCTCCGTTCTCAATCTCCTGGCTGAGGAAAGCACCTACAACCTCTGTGCCGTCCATACAAACGATCGTATCCACATACTCTGCTCTTGGCATGCGGGAGTACAATACCTTTGCTGCTTCCTTTGCCTCGCCTGCGCGCGTCTTTAAACTGGTCACATCCACATAATAATTAATATGGGAATGGCTGGTCGCAAAATGCCCCGGAATAGCATGCATAGCAAGCAGATTACTTTCTTTTGAATAAAATTTCACCATACGATTTTCCATAGTAAATACCTCCTGTCAAATACTGATTATATTATAAAACACCGGCCCGCCTACTGCAAGCCAGTGTTTTCTCCATCCATCTTAAATTATGCTTTTCCGGTACTTCCGAATCCTCCGCGGTCCGAATGATCCAGATGCTTTACTTCCTCGAATTGAATCTTCGGCTGGTTTTCCATAATACGGAACTGTGCCACACGGTCATTCACATGGATCACGGTGTCCCTTGTCGCATAGACCGGCATCCGCCACATATCGTTGTCGCCGCAGTATGTGTTATCGACGATTCCGATGCTGTTGGTCTGGATCAGTCCCCAGGTCTTAAACGTGGAGCTTCTCGGCACAAGGTGCGCCTCATATCCCTTCGGCAGCTCCATCGCAATACCGAGCGGGATCAAAGCGAAATCCCCCGCGTGCAGCGTCACTTCCTCCGAAGCGCGCACATCGATCCAGTCGGACTTGCCCTCAATGTAATCCAGTTTCTCTATCTCATCCGTAAAATACTTGATTCTAATCTTCTCCATCGGTTATGACTCCCATTCCATTTGTGTATGTTCCGGGCGTTTCTCCCGGATCATAAGCTCTCTTACCGCATCCTTTGCCGGTTTATCCGCAAAAAGCACCTCATTTACTTCCTCGATGATCGGCAGCTCGATATCATACTTCTTCGCCAGTGCAAGTGCCGCCTTTGCCGAGTACACGCCCTCGACAACCATTTTCACTTCGTCCATCGCCTGCTGCATGGTATATCCCTGTCCGATCAGCATTCCTGCCTTGCGGTTGCGGCTGTGTTTACTCTCGCAGGTTACGATCAGATCGCCGATTCCGGTAAGTCCGCATAATGTTTCCAGTTTTGCGCCCATCGCCACTGCAAGTCTGGCTATCTCTGTGATTCCTCTTGTAATGAGTGCAGCCTTCGTATTATCGCCGTATCCGAGACCGTCCGCCATACCGGCAGCCAGTGCGATCACGTTTTTAAGCGAACCGCCAAGTTCCATTCCAAGCATGTCCGGACTCGTATATACCCGGAATACATCATTCATAAATAAATCCTGAATGCGTTCTGCAGATGCCTTTGTCTTTGCGCCTGCAACAACCGTTGTCGGAAGTCCGATTCCGACTTCTTCCGCATGGGACGGCCCACACATAACCGTAACATCTGCACATGGGATCTCCTGTTCGACCACATCCGAGATCGTCATCAGCGTATCTTCTTCAATTCCCTTAGCCACACAGACAATCATCTGTCCTTCTCTGACAAACGGAGCCATGTTTTTGGCCGTGCTTCTTGTAAATACGGAAGGCACGGCAAGAACCAGAACATCCTGTCCCTCGATCGCTGCACCTAAATCGGTTGTAAATTCCATATCTTCCGGCAGCTTGACTCCCGGAAGCTTATCCACATGCTCATGCTTTTCGCGCAGCATCGCAATCTCAGATTCCACGATTGACCACACCGTAACCGCATGTCCGTTTGTATGTAATAATTTAGCAAGAGCGATTCCCCAGCTTCCTGCCCCGATAACTGAAATCTTTGCCACCTTATTTCTCCTTTTTGCTTCCAAATTTGTTCTCCGTTCCATTTACAAGACGCACAATGTTCTGTCTGTGCCGCCACAAAGCCATTGCCGTAAAGCAGGCACTGACGATATAGAACTCAATCCGTGTTGCACCTTCAAGATGCAGATATCCCAGTTGTCCAAACACAATCACCTGCACCAGATAACTTGTCACCACAAGGATGGAACCTAACGATACATATCTTGTGACTGCCACTGAAAGAATAAATAAAAACAGGCAGATTGGAGCCGCTGCCGGGCATACCGCAAGAATCATTCCGGATGTGCAGGCAATGCCTTTGCCTCCTTTAAACTGAAGGTAACAAGGGAAATTATGACCTAAAACACTTCCGAATCCTGCATATAATTCCAATACCTTTGTAGCATCCCCGTATGTATTTTTAAAAATCAGCTTAACCAATAACACGGCAAAGATTGCCTTAAACAGATCCCCAAGGAATGTGATCGCACCGGCTTTCCAGCCGAGCACGCGAAGCGAGTTGGTCGTTCCCGCGTTGCCGCTTCCTTCCTTTCGGATATCGATTCCCTTGGACTTTCCATAAATATACGCTGTCTGAAACAAGCCAAATGCATAGCCGATCAGAAGCGATGCAATTCTTGCGATAATCATTTCATTACTCTTCCTTTCGCTCTCTCGTAATAAATTTCAGTGCCGTGCCACGGAATCCGAACGTATCGCGGATACGGTTCTCCAAGTATCTCGTGTACGAAAAATGCATCAGATTCTTGTCATTGACAAACACTACGAAAGTTGGCGGCTTGACTGCCACCTGCGTCACGTAATAGATCTTCAGGCGCTTGCCTTTGTCCGTCGGCGGCTGCTGCATCGCAACAGCCTCCGCAACGATCTCATTTAAGACACCAGTTGCGACACGCATGCTGTTGTTCTCAATAACCACATCGATCATCTCAAACACCTTGTTTAAGCGTTGTCCCGACTTTGCAGAGATAAACAGGATCTCCGCATACGGCATAAAGCTTAATACCTGACGGATTCTCTCCGTATATTTCTTAACAGTATTGTTATCTTTCTCGATCGCATCCCACTTATTGACGGCGATAATGATTCCCTTACCTCGGTCATGTGCGATGCCGGCGATCTTGGCATCCTGCTCGGTCACGCCCTCGATCGCATCGATCACGATGATAACAACATCCGCACGCTCCACTGCCGTAACGGCACGGATGATACTGTATCGCTCAATCTCTTCCTTGATCTTATTCTTTCTACGAAGTCCCGCTGTATCGATAAAGACGTAGTCCTGTCCGTTATAACGGATATCCGTATCGATCGCATCTCTTGTCGTACCGGCAATATCCGACACGATCACGCGGTCCTCCTGCGCGAGTTTATTAATAAGAGAAGACTTACCTACATTCGGCTTACCGATGATCGCTACCTTCGGGCGCTCATCTTCCGGCTGATCCTGTGCGGAATCCGGGAAGTACTTGACCACTTCATCGAGCATATCGCCGAGTCCCAACATGGAAGACGCCGATACCGGATACGGCTCTCCGATTCCGAGATTGTAAAACTCATAGACATCCGGCATAAACTTCTCAAAACTGTCCACCTTGTTTACGACCAGAACGACCGGTTTCTTCGAGCGGCGCAGCATATCCGCAACCTTCGAATCCGCATCCTGAAGACCCTGACGCACGTCTGTGATAAACATGATCACGTCCGCTGTCGCGATCGCAATCTCCGCCTGCTCACGCATCTGGGATAAAATAATATCGCCGCTGTCCGGCTCGATTCCGCCGGTATCGATCAGTGTAAAATTATAATTCAACCAGGTTACATCCGCATAAATACGGTCTCTTGTGACACCCGGTGTGTCCTTGACAATCGAGATACGCTCTCCTGCCAGTGTGTTAAAAAGCGTTGACTTACCCACATTCGGGCGTCCAACGATTGCTACGACCGGTTTACTCATGTTCTACCTCACTTCTATTCTATATAAAACCTCTGTGCATTCACAATAATGCGTTCCTCTTCCTGCCATCTTCTGCAAAGTTTCTATAAATGCACGCAAAAATCAAGCAGGTCTTACCCGCTTGATTTTACAATAACGCGTGGCACTTGTAAAGTCCCACTCGTTTATCCGTTTTCATTTGTAAAGAAGATCTGCTGATTAACCGAATCGATCAGTCCCTCACCGGCAAGTGTTTTTAGAATATTCTTACAGTCACGCCCAAACGTGATATATGCATATCCCTCACGCATGGTATCTCCCGTATCGTACTCCGTCGAACGCGACTCTCCGCTGGCACGCTGATAAACATCCTGCCAGTTCTTAGACTCATGCAGAAAACTCAGATTCAGCCCCGCCGTATCATATTCCGGTTCCTCCGTATTTGCGAAGTCAACCGTATTGTACTTCTGAAGCACCCCTGCCTCAGCATCTTTCTGGATTGCCTGATACAGCCTGTATACCACATCGGCTTTCACCGTTTTGCTCATGTAATTATTGGTTTCATCATAATACTCAAACTGTGAAGCATGAAACTGTTTCAGCTGCTTATAATCATATCCAAACAAATAGGTCAGAAAACTTTTCGGACTTGTTTCATAACCATACTGAAGCCGCGCCAGTTTCTGCCCCTGTCCACAATCCGCAGATACCGGCACCCTATAGGAACGGGAAAGGCGCTTAGCGTCTTTTAACACATAAGTAACCGAAATGGTTGTGTAAGAGTCCTTTAGCTTCTTTTGGAATTCCGATGCATGGGCTAAAATATCCTTTTGCATATCAATCGCCTTCTGCACCTCATTTCCATGAAATTCAACCGGATAATTCATCTCAAGATAAGCATATTCGACATCCTTTTGATCCGGAATCTTATTCTGAAGTCCATATGCCACAGCATAGAAACCGCCGAAGCTGACAGCCACAAAAGCAAGAAACAATCCGCACTCTTTGACCCGTTTCTTTTTAACGACACGGAACGTTTTCTGTACAAACATATCCGCAACAAGGAATGCGATCACGCTCAGAGCCAGAACGATCACGAAAAATAAAGGTGATGATATCCAGATCAGCACACTTCCAAAGAAATCTGCAAGAAGGATTGCACATGCATATGCTGCGCCGATTCCGACACCCCAGCGGAATACCGGCTTGATCCAATGAAAGGTCAACAAGTCTCCCGCACTCTCTATCTCCCGCTGCTTATATGCATAATAAGCGATGACATAGATTGCGATTGCAGCAATCGCATAACCGGCCACGACCTTTCCACCGCGATAGGTCACACCGGTGATTACTTCATCCCCCAGCTGATTCAGATAACTTGACGTGCGGAAGCGCACATTATTTAACAGATAATTGATGGGCGACAATATGCGAAGCAATATAACCTTCGGGAATGAACTTAAGCTCAGACCATAGCCAAGAAATGTAACGACACTTTTTACACCAAACAAAGCACCGACAGACAGAAAATTCAGTCCGAAAAAGTACACCGGAAGCGCGAATAACTGTCCCGTAAGCATCGCACAAAACACAACCGTTGAGAATAGGAAAAATGAGATTCCCATTACCGAAAGAAGCCATATTCCAAGATATTGGACCAGAGCAATTCCATTCGCCAGACACACGAGTACCGACAGCACAAATGTCACAATCTGCGGGATCCATAAAACACTCAGACCACTGATCACATTGGTAAAAAACAATTCCTTTCTCGTAACCGGAAGCGCATGAATCATATTTGCACTCTTAGACGAAAACAGATAACTAAACATTGCCATACCGGTCACCGTCACCACTGCAGCAATCACCCAGATATCCGTCTTCATGGATAAACTGTTGACGATTACAACCAGTTTACGTTCTTCCGTAATCTTCGTCGTCTGCTGCAGACCTGACCACAGACTTCCGCTGAGTTTTGCCATCCCGTAGATCAGATAGCATACCCAGATTGGCCAGTAAAGCGTCATATTCTTCTTATAGATTGCTTTATTAAAAAAGGATGTCTTTGACTTCATAGTCTAAACCTCCCATCTCATATACAAAGATTTCTTCCAGTGTCAGAGGAAGGATATCCACGATGGTAAGATGATCGCCTTCTGTACTGATTGCCTCCGCTGCCGCTTTGGGATTGCCCCGCACGATCATGGTATACACTCTTCCGATATTGGACATGTGAAGAACATCAAACTGCTCCGGAAGCTTCGGCATACCGGACTGGCATGCGATCTGGATTTTACAGATATTGCCTTGCAGCTCACTTAAAGAATGCTCGATGATAACTTTTCCCTGATACATGATACCAACATGATCACACACATCCTCAAGCTCTCTTAAATTGTGGGAGGATACAAGAACC
>CAKRKX010000016.1 GCA_934358675.1 uncultured Agathobacter sp.
TAATAGCACATATCTCAGCCAACTATTCAAAATCGTTGGTGAAGTTAACTTGCAAATTTTCCTGAACAAAATAATTGTATGGTTCGATACCGTAACTCTGAAAATACTCTAGTCATTGAAATTAATCAAAGTCCGTCGATTATAAACAAACCACTGCTAATTTTCGTAGATTATATATAATCCGGTATCGTCCGTTTGAATCTAATCTGAGCGCGGCAAACCCGAATTTGCGGCCATGTATAAGTGGGGTGGAATGGATATATAAGCGTATCTAATGATAGAGAAAATGTACACAAAAATACTAATAAATAAAGCTTTTTTTTCTATGTGCACAAAGTCGTCCGCGTGTCTCAAATTCATTGACTTTCCAAATCCCACTGTATTATAATTTTGATAGTCGGTTGAAGAAGCGTCTGCAGAAATGAATGCGATTCAGACGCCTGAAATGCTGACAATACTAAGTATAACCGTGGATGCAGTCGATGCGAAGCGGAGTAAAGAAAATTCGAAAGCATAGGATGGAGGACATAAGAACATGCAGGAATTTAAACCGTTCAAAGAAGGTAAAGTAAGAGAGGTATATGATAACGGAGACAGTCTGATTATCGTAGCAACTGACCGTATTTCAGCATTTGATAACATCTTGAAGAACAAGATTACAGACAAGGGTGCGATTCTCACCCAGATGTCCAAGTTCTGGTTTGATTTTACCAAGGATGTGGTTCCGAACCATATGCTTTCCGTTGATGTAAAAGATATGCCGGAGTTCTTCCAGCAGGAGCGTTTTGATGGCAACAGCATGATGTGCAAGAAGCTCGAGATGCTTCCGATCGAGTGTATCGTTCGTGGATATATTACAGGAAGCGGCTGGGCAAGCTACAAGGAGAACGGAACCGTTTGCGGCATCAAGCTTCCGGAAGGACTTGTTGAGTCTGACAAGCTGCCTGAGCCGATCTACACACCAAGTACCAAGGCTGATCTTGGTGATCATGATGAGAATATCTCATTTGAGCAGTCGGTAGAAGTCCTTGAGAAGATTTATCCGGGCAAGGGACTGGATTACGCAACACAGATCAAGGATTGCACGATTGCTTTATATAAGAAGTGTGCAGAGTATGCACTTAGCAAAGGCATTATTATCGCAGATACCAAGTTTGAGTTCGGTCTCGATGAGAACGGCAAGGTTGTTTTAGGTGATGAGATGCTTACACCGGACAGCTCAAGATTCTGGCCACTCGAGGGCTACAAGCCTGGTCAGGGACAGCCTTCCTTCGACAAGCAGTATGTAAGAGACTGGCTGAAAGCAAATCCGGACAATGATTTCTTACTTCCGGAAGAAGTTGTGACCAAGACGGTTGACAAGTACAAGGAAGCTTATGAGCTTTTGACCGGAACGCCTTTTACAAGATAGATTACAGTTGGAGATTTAGAATGAATCAGAATAAATGTTTTGACAGCACATACGACGAGGACATCCTGCACGAGGAGTGCGGTGTCTTCGGCATGTACGACTTTGACGGCAACGATGTGGCATCGTCGATCTACTATGGATTGTTCGCGCTGCAGCATCGTGGTCAGGAGAGCTGCGGTATCGCCGTCAGCGACACGAACGGACCGAAGGGAAAAGTCTTATCCTACAAGGGAATGGGACTGGTCAATGAGGTGTTTACACCGGATCACTTAGAGGATATGAAAGGCGATATCGGTGTCGGACATGTTCGTTATTCGACCGCCGGTTCCTCGACACGCGAGAACGCGCAGCCGCTCGTGCTCAACTATGTGAAGGGAACGCTTGCGCTGGCACACAACGGTAATCTGATCAATGCGAATGAGCTTCGCCATGATCTCGAGTACACCGGCGCGATCTTCCAGACGACGATCGATTCCGAGGTGATCGCTTACCATATCGCGCGTGAGCGACTCAATTCCAAGACAGCAGAGGAAGCCGTGCGCAGAGCATGCCAGAAGTTAAAAGGCGCTTATGCGCTCGTTGTATCGAGTCCTCGCAAGCTGATCGCCGCAAGAGATCCGTTTGGATTTAAGCCGCTTTGCATCGGCAAGCGTGACAATGCATACATCGTGACATCTGAGACCTGTGCTCTGGACACGATCGGTGCAGAGTTCGTCCGCGACGTTCTCCCGGGCGAGGTTGTTACCATTACAAAGGATAAAGGCATCGAGTCGGATCTGACGATGGCGCTTCCGAAGGAGCAGGAAGCACGATGCATTTTCGAATATATCTATTTTGCGAGACCGGACAGTCATATCGATGGTAAAAGCGTTTATGCGAGCCGTATTCAGGCAGGACGCTTCCTCGCAATGGATTCGCCGGTTGAGGCGGATCTTGTAACGGGCGTACCGGAATCCGGCAACGCAGCCGCACTCGGTTATTCACTGGAGTCTGGTATTCCGTACGGTACCGCTTTTGTCAAGAACGGATACGTTGGAAGAACCTTCATCAAGCCGAAGCAGAGCAGCCGTGAGTCGAGCGTGCAGGTAAAGCTGAATGTGCTTCGCGAGGCCGTTGCAGGCAAGCGTGTGATCATGATCGATGATTCGATCGTTCGAGGAACGACATCCGACCGTATCGTCCGCATGCTGCGTGATGCAGGTGCGACGGAGGTGCATGTAAGAATCAGTTCGCCGCCATTTTTGTGGCCTTGCTACTTTGGAACGGATATTCCGGCGAGAGAGCAGCTGATCGCTTACAACCGTACGATCGAGGATATCCGCAAGATCATCGGTGCGGATTCGCTCGGATACCTTGGAATCGACCGTCTCTCCGAGATGGTGGAAGGACTTCCAATCTGCAAGGGATGCTTTACCGGACAGTACCCGATGGAGCCGCCGAAAGAAGATATCCGCGGTGAATATTATGACAAGGAAATTGATCTTGAGCGCAAGATGAGCCGCTCATAAGACAAAGTTTCGGTGTTATAGAACCTGGACGGAACGGAAAACGAGGTGCCTTTGCAGAAGAACAGGATGTTTGAAGGATGAGGCAGATCGTTTTGCAAGTAAATTGTGAGTCAGATTGTGAAGGCATATGCAGGAGCATCTGATCGTTATATAAGGAGACAATATATGAGTACAGACAGATATACAAGCCCGCTTTCCGAGCGTTATGCAAGCAAAGAGATGCAGTACATTTTCTCACAGGATATGAAGTTCTCAACATGGAGAAAGCTTTGGATTGCTTTGGCTGAGACTGAGATGGAGCTTGGTCTTTCCGAGAACGGCAAGCCGGTCATCACCCAGGAGCAGATCGATGAGCTGAAAGCGCATGTCGATGACATCAACTACGATGTTGCCAAGGAGCGTGAGAAACTTGTCCGCCACGATGTTATGAGCCACGTATATGCATACGGACAGCAGTGCCCGAAGGCAGCCGGTATCATCCATCTCGGAGCGACTTCCTGCTACGTTGGAGATAACACCGATATCATCGTGATGAACGAAGCATTAAAGCTTGTACACAAGAAGCTTGTCAGCGTGATCGCAGAGCTTGCAAATTTCGCAGAGAAGTACAAGGATCAGCCGACACTGGCATTTACCCATTTCCAGCCGGCGCAGCCGACAACCGTAGGTAAGAGAGCTACACTCTGGACACAGGAATTTTTGATGGATCTTGAGGATCTCGAGTATGTACAGAGCACACTTAAGCTTCTCGGTTCAAAGGGAACGACCGGAACACAGGCCAGCTTCTTAGAGTTATTCGACGGAGATCAGGAGACCATCGACAAGATCGATCCGATGATCGCCGAGAAGATGGGATTTAAGGCATGCTACCCGGTATCCGGACAGACCTATTCCAGAAAAGTCGATACAAGAGTATTGAACGTCTTAGCCGGCATCGCAGCCAGCGCACATAAGATGTCCAACGATATCCGCCTTCTTCAGCATCTGAAGGAAGTGGAGGAGCCTTTCGAGAAGAACCAGATCGGATCTTCCGCTATGGCTTACAAGCGCAATCCGATGAGAAGTGAGCGTATCGCTTCCCTGTCACGTTACGTGATGGTTGACGCGTTAAATCCGGCGATCACATCCGCTACACAGTGGTTTGAGAGAACACTGGATGATTCCGCAAATAAGAGATTATCTGTACCGGAAGGATTTCTTGCAATCGACGGAATTCTTGATCTGTGCTTAAATGTTGTTGACGGACTTGTTGTATATCCGAAGGTGATCTACAAGCACTTTATGGCAGAGATTCCGTTTATGGCAACCGAGAACATTATGATGGATGCCGTAAAGCAGGGCGGAAACCGTCAGGAGCTTCATGAGAAGATCCGTCAGCTTTCCATGGAAGCAGGCAAGACCGTGAAGGAAGAGGGCAAGGACAACAACCTTGTTGATCTGATCGCAGCAGATCCTGCATTCGGTCTGACAAAGGAACAGATCGAAGCGAACTTGAAGCCGGAGCTTTATGTCGGACGCGCACCTCGTCAGGTGGAAGTATTCCTGCGTGATGTCGTTCGCCCGATCCTTGATGAAAACCAAGAGGAACTCGGCGTGAAAGCAGAAATCAATGTATAAATAAGGTGACTATTCAGATTGACGTAGAATAGCAATCCGATTCGTTATGCTTGCATATAAGAAACGGATTTGCTTATTCTACGGAGACTCGAATAGAGTCGCCGCCCAACATATGAGCAAACTTAGTTGCAGGGCAACGAGAAAGCACAACTTGTTGTGCGGGTTTGCGAATGTGATTGGGGGAATCTGAATGGATGAATAGATGAATAGAAACAGCCTCCCCTGGTTATGCTACCAGAAAAAAGGGAGGCTGTTTTTATGTCTTTAGAAATTAAAATTACAGAGATTCACGGAAGACAAATCCTCGATTCGCGAGGTAATCCGACGGTCGAGGTGGAAGTGACCGCGTTCTGCGAGGACTGCGGAAGAAAAGTGATGGGGCGCGAGTCTGTGCCGTCCGGTGCGAGTACCGGACGCTTTGAGGCAATCGAGCTGCGTGACGGTGTGGAAGAATACTTCGGACTTGGTGTGCAGAAGGTTGTGGAGCATATCAATGGACGGATACGGCAGGAACTGATCGGCATGAATGTGCTCGAACAGGTGCAGATTGACCGCAAGCTGGTGGAACTCGACGGGACCGACAACAAGGGAAATCTTGGGGCAAATGCACTGCTTGGCGTGTCACTTGCTTGTGCGCGATGTGCGGCAAATGCGTTGGAGATGCCACTGTACCGCTATCTCGGAGGAACGAATGCCAAGCGTTGGCCGATGCCGACCATGAATGTGATCAACGGCGGTGCGCATGCGAAAAACGCTTTGGATTTTCAGGAGTTTATGATCGTTCCGGTCGGTGCGGATTCATTTCCGCAGGCACTTCGGATGGGCGCGGAGGTGTATCATTTTCTTCGCCAGATCCTGCATGAAGACGGTATGCTGACGGCGATCGGAGACGAGGGCGGCTTTGCACCGGATTTCGCGGATGCGAAGGAAGTGTTTGCCTACCTGTCGCGTGCAGTCGAGAAAGCCGGATATATGGTCGGAAGCGATATCGCGTTTGCGATGGATGCGGCGGCTTCGGAATTATATAGTGATGAGGATGGCATGTACCATTTTCCGGGCGAGACGCGTGCAAAACATTCTTTGAAATTACAGGAACACGTAAAGGGCGCGGAGAAAGCGAATTCATCGGAGATGCAGAAGACAGGGGACTCGGATGAGGTCACACGAAGTGCGCAGGAGATGATCGCGCTCTACGAGGAACTGATCCGGGAATATCCGCTGATCTCGATCGAGGACGGACTGGATGAGAATGACTGGGACGGGTGGCAGGAGATGACAAAGCGACTCGGTGCGGAAGTGCTGCTCGTCGGTGATGATCTGTTTGTGACGAATGTGAAGCGGATCCACTGCGGACTGGATCTTGGTGTGGCGAATGCAGTGCTGATCAAGGTGAACCAGATCGGAACGCTGACCGAGGCGATGGATGCAATCGAACTGGCACAAAAAAGCGGCTACAAGGCTGTGATCTCGCATCGTTCCGGTGAGACGGAGGATGCGTTCATCGCAGACCTTGCAGTCGCTGTCAATGCAGGCTGGATCAAGACGGGCGCGCCTTGCAGAGGCGAGCGCACCTCCAAGTATAACCAGTTGCTGCGGATCTCGGAAGAAATTTAGATTTAGTTCAGGTTTAATCGCTTTGCCATAATCTCCGGGTTGACGGCCTCGGCGACTGCGGTATGGCGGTCGATCACACCGGCTTTAAAGAGATTGTAGATGCTGGTGTCCATCGCGATCATATTCTCGGCGGAGGACGTGTAGATGATGCCGTCGATCTGATGAACCTTGCCCTCACGGATGAGGTTGCGGATCGCCGGTGTCAGTACCATGATCTCGAAAGCCGGGACCATCTCACCGGTCACGGACGGGATAAGTTTCTGGCTGACAACCGCCTGCAGTACCGATGCGAGCTGGATCGAGATCTGATGCTGCTGGGATGCCGGAAAAGCATCGATGATACGGTCGATCGTGTTGGCCGCGCCGATCGTATGCAGTGAGGAGAAGATCAGATGTCCGGTTTCTGCTGCGGTGACGGCGGTGTTGATCGTCTCGTAATCACGCATCTCGCCGAGCAGGATGACATCCGGGCTCTGGCGCAGTGCAGCGCGCAGGGCGGTCAGATAGCTCTCTGTGTCGGTGCTGATCTCTCTCTGGGAGACAATGCTTTTTTCATGGCGATGCAGGAACTCAAGCGGATCTTCGAGCGTGATGATGTGGTCCTCGCGCTCATGGTTGATCCGGTCGATCAGGCAGGCGAGTGTGGTTGATTTACCGCTTCCGGCAGGTCCGGTCACGAGCACCATGCCGCGTTTGGAGTCGGCGAGGTTCATGACGGTCTCTGGAATGTGCAGCTCGCTCGGTTCCGGGAGTGTGAAGGAGATCACACGGATGACCGCGGAGTAGGAGCCGCGCTGCTTGAACGTACTTACGCGGAAACGCGATACGCCGGGGATTGCAAACGAGAAATCATCGTCGCCGGTCTGGTCAAAATGCGAGATGTCGCGCTCTGCAAGTGCGTAGATTCCGGTTACGAATTCAAAGGTTTCCTTCGGATCCATGCGCTGATTGTCGAGTGTATTCATGATTCCCTTAGTCTTGTAGGTTAGCGGGCGTCCTGCGATCACAAAGATATCGGAGGCCGCGCGTAAAGTTGCTTCTTCTAATATTTTTCTAACATCCATCGTAAAATCTCCTGTCTTTTTATTCATTCCCAATTACTTTTAATGTATCTTCGGTATCTTCCGGAAGCTCGGTCACGGTTTCCCAACGCGTCAGTTCGTAGTAGGCACCGCCTGAATCCGGCGGATAGACGACCACAAGCTCGACGTGTAACGTCTGGTTTGTTCCGATGTGGATCTCGTAGTTGATGCTGAGCGTGGACGATGAGGTATCGGTCAGCTCGATCGCGAGTTCGGCGGATTTTAAATTTTTGCGGGCAAGCGCATAGTACGTGGTGCGGTTGCTGCTTTTGGCGTATGCTTTGGACAGCGTTGTGTCGATCTGCTGCAGGCGCCGCGCCGCTTCCTTTTCCGCGAGATAGTAGCGGCTTGTGCGATCTGCGACTTTTTTGGAAAGCTGATAGTCCGAGTTGGCGGTCATCAGCGCCAACGCCGCAAAAGTCACGATACAGATCATGACGAATGCGATCAGTATGGTGGAGAAGCCGAAGTTCGAAAAGCTTCTCTTGTTCAGTTCATTTTCTTTTCGCCGCATCAGTCTACCCCCTTTCGCCGCGTGTCGTTGACGGCGCGCAGAGGAGTGTAGTGGCTGGCGTTCAGCTCGTAGAGCAGCGCTTTATGCTCCATCGTGCGACAGCGGATCGTCAGTGTCGCCAGCTGCGCATTGCTGCTTTTGTCGAGCTTGGCGGTAATGTAATACTGCGCCTGCCCCTTCTTGCAGTCGTTGAAATCCTTGTCCAGATATACGATCACCTTGTCGTCAAGGTTGACACTGTAAGGGTAGAACGTCAGGATATCCGCGGTCGTTCCGTCACCGGACTCAAAGATCGAGGCAACATTGCTGCAGCTCGTGACGGCCTGGTGCAGTTCACGCGTCTTCTGCGTGAGCGTATGCGTTTTGCCGAAGAATTGCAGTCCCACGACAAGAAGCGCGGAAAAAAGCAGTATATTGATCAGAATTTCCATGAGGAACAGACTGTTTTTGGAATGTGTTTGCTTCATGAGGCGTCCCTTCCCGATGTAACATGAATGTTCAGATAAATCTTGTGTTTGGTTCCGCTCGTATCTTTTACGGATGCGAGGATGAGGCCGGAGCGGACAAGCGTGAGATCAAAGCCTTTGCAGGGAATGATCGTCTGACCGGAATCCGGCGTGTAGACCGCATTCTCTCCGACGAAAAGTTCGCGCAGATAGCCGTCATAATAATAGATGTAAGTCGTGTAGCTTCGGTCCGTATCGTCGGTCAGCGCAAGCGCGTTGCCTCCTGCAAAATCGACAATCGCAATTCCTGCGTCACAGTCGTTCTGGCGGATCTTCTCCGTCAGATAAGACGAAGCGGTGCGGATCTCATAGTTGGTATTCATCGCTTTGGCGATAGCGCGGTACTGTCTGGCGCCGATCAGGACGAGCAGGCAGGCGGTCATCGCAAACAAAACGAAGAGCGCGGCGACGAACACGGTATCCATTTTACGGTTGGTTGTATGTAATCGCAGCATATCAGTTCTCCGGTTCCTTCGTGATTATGGTGACATCGGGGCGAAGATTGCCACCGATGTAGTGGTAGTCGATGAAAAAGTGATCCGCATTGTAGGTAAATCCGTAATTGTCATGCAGATACGCAAGGTTGGGCGGATACGCGCCCTCTAAGGCATAGCACTGTGTGATGCTGCGCTCCAAAGCGTTCGATACGACCTGATACTCCTGGTCGGAACCGGAGTCCGACACATTGGAGGTTCCGTAGAAGAACAGCACCAGAGCCGCGATCAGCAGCAACGACGGGAGCAGATGCAGCATATGTGATTTTTGCTTTTGCACATAAAATAGTTTCATAAACGCTCCTCTAGCCGATGCTGGACATGATACCGAGCAGCGGCAGCAACAGTGAGATCAGAATAAGTCCGATAAAAATGCATAAAATAATGATAAGTGTCGGTTCCAGCACAGAAACCAGATGGGAAAGCTGCTCATCGGTGTCCTCCTCGTAGGCTTCGCTGATCCGTTTCATGACATCGTCCATCGCACCGGTCTTGTAACCGATCGTGATCCAGCTCGCATAAAGCTGGGAGAAGATGTGGGACGAAAGCAGAGCGCGGTCAAAGGACGCACCGTGCCGGATGTCATGCGCGCAGCTTTCGATACGCTGCTGCATATGCGGATTGTTGACCAGCTCCTTTGCGAGTGCCAGTCCACGGTCCGTGTCGAGTCCGCTGGCGAGCGCAAGGTACATGCAGTTCGCAAAGCGGCTTGCGGCGATCGTCATCGCGAGCCTTCCGTGAAGAAAAGCAACGCGTCCGAGATCCGTGTGATAGAGCACGAGTCCGACGATCATCAGAATGACAAACAGAATGACAAAGACGATCATATAGCGGTTCAGCAGGTTGCTGATGTGCATCAGCGTCCGTGCAACGCCGGTCAGTTCGCTTCCGAGTTCCTCGTAGATCTGTGAGAAGACCGGGAGAACTTTCGCGATCAGTATCATAATGACGGCGAGCATCATGAGCGTCATGATCAGCGGATAGGTGGCGGCTTTCCTGATGCCGTCACGGATCTGCGCCTCGCGCTCGTAATAGTTGCTCAGAGACAGGAGCACTTCCTCGAGCCGTCCGGTCTCTTCGCCGAGTTCGATCATATGTACCATGTAGCCCGGAAATTGTCCGGTTGCCTGCAATGCTTTGTACAGTGGGGCGCCGTCCTCCATCGGCTTGTAGATTTCGGAGAGCAGGGCTTTGGTCGGCTCGTCCGCCGCCTCGTCCCGCAGAATGGAGACTCCGTAATAGGTTGGAAGCCCGGCGTTCACCACCATGGCGATCTGCTGGCAGAACGCGGCAATCTCCGCTTGTGATAATTGTTTGTTGCGAAAAGGCATAACTCCTCCTTGATTTATGTTCCTTTATTTAATAAACGTACTTGGTTGTGTATTTGCTGTTCTCACTGGTAAAGTTCTTCGGTGAATCGCTCGTGGAAGCAAACGTCGGATCCATAAGCTCCCAGTTTTTGCCGTCAAACTCGATGATTCCGTTGACCCATCCGGTCTCTTTTGTGTAGATGCTGATCCAGGCGTGGTACACATCTCCCATGTAGCCGACCTCAAGCCTCGTCGGAATCCGCTGGCTGCGCAGCATCGCGGTCATCACCGCCGCATAGTCAAAGCAGATGCCTTTGCCGGAGGCGAGGATCGCATCCACGTCCGGCAGATAGCCGCTGGCAACGCTTTCGGCCTTGTCATAATCGTAGGTGATGTTGTCGATGATGTAGTTGTACACATCGGATACCACATCCAGATCCGTATCGGCGGACGCGGCGAGCGCCTGCGCCTTACCGATCACATCGGAATCCGCAGTAAAGTTAATATATTGATTCGGGTACAGATAAGGCCCGAATTCGTTTTTGATCGTGATGGATATCTGTTCGTTCAACGCTGTGGCGTACTGGTTGCCCGAGACGTTCTCAAAGACGCCGACCGTGTAATCGCCGCTTCCGGCAGTCAGCGGAAATACCTCGTATCCTCCGTGCAGATCGTACGTGTAAGTGACTGCGTCGGGGCCTGTAAGCTGCAGCTTGACTTTGGCATTGTCCCCGGTGTAGCTGACCATGATGTATCCATCGGATGCGTTGGATACGTCAACGGTGGCAACGTCGCATCTGCGGACATCCGTGCCGCTTGCTTCCGGAACAAGAACCTGCGGCGTATTGTCGCGTGTCCCCCCGGAAGACGGCTCCTGCGTGTCCGTCACGTCAGGCTTTGTGTCCGGCGGCTTGCTCTCATTGCTGCAGGCACATAGCAGAAAACACAGACTGATCAAGGCAGATACCACCCATCTGTTTCGATGTCTGGTTCGCATGATTGACTCCTAAATTTCGTACTCAATATACTTATTATAATGTATTCTCGCTCAAATGAAAACAAGAATACAAACAAAATATAGAAGAATCTTACAAAAAAAGCAAAAAGAAGTTGAAATGCTGTTGTAGATATGCTATACTCGTTTAGTCGTGAGTTTAGAATTTAGGAGGTGGAAATCGTGACCGTTTTAAATACGATTTTAACTGTAGTATTTATTATACTGAGTGTTGTCATTACAGTAGTGATCTTAATGCAGGAAGGTAAGTCTGCAGGACTTGGCGCTATCGCCGGTGCAGCAGAGACTTATTGGGGCAAGAATAAGGGACGTTCTATGGAAGGAATGCTTGTTAAGCTTACAAGAGTAGCGGTAATCCTGTTCCTCGTACTTGCAATGGTACTGAATTTAGGTATTTGGTAAGATTAAGATATGGCTGTCGATGAGAATCGGCAGCTTTTTTTCGTATATGGGTAAGCGTTTGCAAAACTTTTGTGGCGGCTTGCCCCGGCTCGGCTTGGCTCTAAGGCTGGCTTTTACGTTGAACACGATTTTAGACAAAATCATTGAATTTGCAAAATCTTCATTTGGCTCAGATTTTGTGTCCGAGCAGCGCTTCGACAGTGCACTTCGGTTGTCCGTCTGACACAGATGCGCTCACGATTTTTAGCCTGCCTAAATGAACGTCCTCATGAAATCGATATGAGCCGCCTTGGACAAAACTCGCTTCATATATATTGAGAGCCACTAAGCTGTGTGCTTCACACAGTTGTCCAGCGGCGGCACGTTTCCTTCAGACGTTCATTAAGGCAGACACAAAATCACTCGGACGCAATCTGTGTCAGACGGACAACCGAAGGGACACTGTCTAAGCTTGAGCGGACAGAAATCATGATAGGAGCCAAATGGAGATTTTCAGCAAATTCCTGATTTTGGATAACGAGTGGCAACGTAAAAACCGGCCGCAGAGCCAAGCCGAGCCAGGGCGAGCCGCCACGAGAGTTTCGCAAACGCCTATCGTATATGAGCAGAGAGGAGGGGAGAAATGTGGCAAATTTAAAATATGAGCAGAGAAAGAAAATGATCTACGATTTCATGTGCGACAACATGTATGTCCCGATGAAGATCAAGGAACTGGCGATCGTGCTCGGCGTTAAGAAGGAGCAGCGTCCGGAACTGGAAGCGATCCTTTCCGACCTGATGGCGGAGGGCAGGATCGAATGCTCGAAGCGTGGCAAATACAGCAAGTCGGAGATCAAGAAAATGACCGGTACCTTTACGGCACATCCGAAGGGCTTTGGCTTTGTATCCGTGGAAGGAGAGACGGAGGATATCTTTATTCCGGAATCGCAGACCAACGGCGCGATGCATATGGACACGGTTGAGATCACGGTATCTCCGGTGACAACAGGAAGACGCAGAGAGGGTACGGTTGTCAAGATCCTTGAGCGCGGTATGAAGCAGGTGGTCTGCACGTATGAGCAGAGCAAGACGTTCGGCTTTGCCGTGCCGGACAATCCGAAGTTCGGTTCGGACATCTTTATCCCGCAGGAGCGCTCGAAGGGAGCTGTCAGCGGACATAAAGTTGTCGTCGAGGTGACGAGCTACGGCAAGAAAGATAAGAAACCGGAGGGCAAGGTCATTGAGATTCTGGGACATATCAATGATCCGGGCGTTGACATTCTCTCGCTTGTCCGGGCGTACGGACTTCCGGTCGAGTTCGATGAGAAAGTGTTAAAGCAGGTCGAGAATGTTGCCAAGCCGGTATCCGATGCGGATATGGCGGGGCGCATGGATCTGCGCGACTGGCAGATGGTGACGATCGACGGTGAGGACGCAAAGGATCTCGATGATGCGGTCTCGGTTACGATGGACGGTGACAATTATATTCTCGGTGTGCATATTGCGGATGTGTCCAACTATGTGCAGGAGCACAGTGCTTTGGACGTGGAAGCGTTGAAACGAGGCACTTCCGTCTATCTGGTCGACCGTGTGATCCCGATGTTGCCGCACGCTTTGTCAAACGGTATCTGTTCCCTGAATCAGGGGGAGAACCGACTGGCGCTCAGCTGTATCATGACGATCAACCCGAAGGGCGAGATCATTGACCACACGATCGCGGAGACCGTGATCTGTGTGGATCGCAGGATGAGTTATACGCAGGTAAAGAACATTCTTGAGGCGTATCATGGGCTGACGATGAAGTCTGTGGAAAATGCGTCGGATGCGGCAGTTGAGAAAAATGTACCGGAAGCATTGGTTGAGAATGTGCAACATGCGGATGTTCGGGCAAAACAGGAAGCGTTACTCAGGGAGTACGAGGCGCTGGTGCCGATGTTTGTGCGGATGGAGAAGCTTGCGGGCATTTTGCGCAAAAAGCGTATGAAGCGTGGCTCGATCGATTTCGATTTCCCGGAGACGAAGGTGATTCTTGATGCAGAAGGCAATCCAATCGACATCCGGCCGTACGACCGCAATGTGGCAACGAAGATCATTGAGGATTTCATGCTTGCCGCAAACGAGACGGTCGCTTCGGATTTCTATTGGAGAGAGCTTCCGTTCGTGTATCGAACACATGAGAATCCGGACACGGAGAAGATTCAGAAACTGTCCACGTTTATCAATAATTTTGGTTATTCACTGCATATCGGTGCGGACGAGGTGCATCCGAAAGAGTTGCAGAAGTTGCTGCAGAAGATCGATGGAACACAGGAGGAGGCTTTGATCAGCCGACTGACTTTGCGCTCGATGAAACAGGCGCGGTATACGATCGAAAATACCGGACATTTTGGTCTGGCTGCGGATTGTTACTGCCACTTTACGTCACCGATCCGGCGTTACCCGGATCTGCAGATCCACCGCATTATCAAGGAGAGTCTGCGCGGAAGATTAAATGAGAAGCGGATTGAGCATTATGAGCATATTCTGCCGGAAGTGGCGAAACATTCGAGTGAGATGGAGCGCCGTGCGGATGAGGCGGAGCGCGAGACCGTCAAGCTCAAGAAAGTACAGTATATGGAGCAGCACATCGGCGAGGAGTTCGAGGGTGTGATCTCCGGTGTGACCGAGTGGGGCTTTTTCGTGGAACTGGATAATACGGTGGAAGGTCTTGTACGCGTGACGGAGCTGACCGATGATTTTTATCAGTATTACGAGGATACCTATGAACTGGTCGGCGAGGCGACAAATCGGAGATTTAAGCTTGGTCAGAAGGTGCGGATCCGCGTTGAACACTGCGACCGGATCATGCGGACGATCGATTTTGCCCTGGCAGATGAAGACCGCGAAAAATAAAGGAAATTGTCGGATTTTCCGTGCAGGGAGTTATTTCGATTTGTGTGTTGATTTTTTAATCAAAATCATATATTCTATATGGTACAGATTGTGTATGAAACTGGAAAGGAGGATACCGGGATGGCGAAGGAAGCCAAGAAGTTAATAGCCAACAACAAGAAAGTCTACCACGATTATTTTCTCGAGGAGACGTTCGAAGCCGGTATCGCCTTGGCAGGTACGGAAGTGAAATCCATGCGCATGGGCAAGTGCAGTATCAAGGAATCGTTCATTCACATTGAGAATGGAGAGGTGATCCTGTACGGTATGCACATTAGTCCGTATGAGAAGGGGAACATCTTTAACAAGGATCCTCTTCGCCCGCGCAAGCTTCTGATGCACAAGAAGGAAATCCAGAAGATGGTTGGCAAGATTGCCCAGAAGGGTTACACCATCGTTCCGGTGGAAGTCTATTTCAAAGGAAGCCTCGTGAAGGTTCAGGTTGCCTTGGCAAAAGGAAAGAAGCTGTATGATAAGCGTCAGGATATTGCCAAGAAGGATCAGAAGCGAGAGGCGGAGCGAGACTTTAAGGTAAGGAATTTGGGATAGCGAGGCAATTGGCTCTCACTTTCATTGCTTTCTGAATGCGGGAAGCAAACGTGCATGAAAATTTGCCTTCGGCAAAGCACGTTCGCGTGGCAATATTTTTGCTACGCAAAAACATTGCAGGGGCTAGTAATGGTTTCGACGGGGCCCAAGAAGCTGGAGAAGCGAGTCGTATGGCGATGCGTTAAATGGCCAAATTAAAATTAAACGCTGAAGATAATTTAGCATACGCTGCCTAGTTGCAGCAGTCTGACCTAGAGCACTCACACTTTAGGACCCAGGCTTCGACTATGTGAGAAACGACGCATGCAAAGCTTTGCGCATGTGGGCGTATTATGAAGCTACTAAAACCGGAAGGATGTTTGTTTTCGGCCGGCTGAGGGAATCTTAAATAACAAACTACACTCGTAGAAGGACAGGGGATTGTGCTTCGGACACGGGTTCGACTCCCGTCTAGTCCACTTGAACTTGTTCCATTTTGGAACAAGTTCCTTCTTTAAAAAGTTCGCCCTCTTCATAAATATTTCTTAGATGTCTTGTTATTGCTTGAGAGTTAACTCCAAACAATTCTCCCATAGCTTTTTGTGTAAGCCAAAATGATTCATTATAGTATATCACAGAGACGTTTACATTGCCGTCATCTGTTTGGTAGAGTACAACTTCCTTTGCTGGCGAATCCGGAGAAATCACTTGCGATTCATCAGATTTTACGGGAGCAATAGGCTGTTCTTTGACATGGCTTGTATTACGTAAAAGCATAGCTTGTAATTGATCTTTGAAATCGTCCATATTTTTCCTTTCTATATATCTTTATTATTTTCGGCAATATCGGTTTCCGCCATTTTGCCAACGTTGGCAAAATGGTCATTTGACAAAAGTAAGTGTATCACATATAATACACTTAACGAGGCAGCCGGAAGGTGAGTGCACTTCACCCGACCCGGCGAATTTAATACTAAGTTATCAAGAGATAGCCGTTCCTAAACTTTGACGAGAGCAGGACGGCTATTTCTTATGTTTTCTGTTGGTATCTATGTAGGTCAATATCGCCACCAACATGATGACGAAAGTAAAAAAGTCATTCCATGAAACCATAATAATCATCCTTTCCGTAAGGCTCGGATCAGATGAAAGCAGCGGCGATCGTAATAGGAATCATTGGATAACGGAGGGGCTTTTCCAATAAAATGATATATGCTAAAATGTGAAGAAAAAGAAATGGTAAGCGAAAAATTATGTTAGGAAACAAAAGAGGAAAACTTTTAAATCAATATGTGTCGAACTATGTGTTGTATGATCTCGAGACGACCGGAATTTCAAGCAATTACGACGAGGTGATCGAGATTTCGGCGCTTAAAGTAAGAGATGGGAAGATCGTGGATGAGTTTGATGAACTGGTGAATCCGATGCGTCCGATTCCGTATGCAGCGAGTGCGGTCAATCATATCACGAATGAGATGGTTGCAGTGGCGCCGGTATTTTCGGTTGTTCTGGAAGAATTTCTGGATTTTGCAGAAAATGATGTGCTGGTCGGACACAATATCCATAATTTTGATATGAAGTTTTTGTATCGCGACTGTGAGCGCTATTTTGCGCAGACACTGACGAATGATTATGTGGATACCTTAAAATTTGCGCGAGCCTGTCTGCCGGGGCGAAAGCATTATAAGCTTGGAGATCTGGCGGAACTGTATGGAATCTCCACCGCGGGTGCGCATCGTGCACTCAACGACTGTAAGATGAACCAGCAGGTGTTTGAACGGTTGGCGAAGGAGAAAGTGAGTGCTCCGGTTTCAGCCGAGAAGGAGATCCTTTGCCCGGAATGTGGGCTGCCATTGAAAAAGCGAAACGGAAGATACGGAGAATTCTGGGGATGCAGCGGATTTCCGCGGTGCAGATACACAAGGAATGCGTAAATGTCTCCATAGCTATCTGATTGATAGTATCAAATAAAAATTGCAATCTATGCTTTTTATGTTTATAATAATTTCTGATGAATAAAAATACAGGCTGACTGCATGAAACAGAAGTGTGTAGCAGGAAGAACGGAGGATAATATGGAAATCGTTTGTTTAGATTTGGAAGGTGTATTGGTACCTGAGATTTGGATCGCATTTGCAGAGGAGACCGGTATCCCGGAGTTGAAGCGTACAACAAGAGATGAGCCGGATTATGATAAGCTGATGAACTATCGTATCGGTATCTTGAAGGAGCACGGACTCGGACTCAAGGAGATTCAGGACACGATCGCAAAGATCGACCCGATTCCGGGTGCGAAGGAGTTCCTGGATGAACTTCGTGCGATGACACAGGTGATCATTATCAGTGATACATTCTCACAGTTCGCAGGACCGCTGATGAAGAAGCTCGGTTATCCGACGATCTTCTGTAACTCTCTTGAGGTTGCGGACAACGGAGAGATTACAGGCTTTAAAATGCGTTGTGAGAAGTCAAAATACACAACCGTTAAGGCACTGCAGTCCATCGGATACGATACGATCGCAAGCGGAGACAGCCACAATGATCTTGGTATGATCCAGGCAAGCAAGGCAGGATTCCTCTTCAAGAGTACCGATGAGATCAAGGCAGAGTATCCGGAGATTCCGGCATATGAGACTTACGATGAGTTACTCGGTGCCATCAAGAAGGCAATCGAAGCCTAATCGATCAATCATATAACACACAAACATAAATCCTCTTAAGCAGATTTGACAGAAAACCAAAGCTTGTTTAGGAGGATTTTATAGGATGAGCTATGAAAAAGAAAACACTGACCCTACTACTTATATTTGCGGTTACGGTTCTAGCTACCGGCTGTGGCTATTCGCTTTCCGAAAAAAAGCAGATGAAGGCGTATCAGAAGCAGGCTGAGAAGAATGCCATATCCTATATGAGTGAGAAATACGGACTGGGTGCTGATGTGACCGGGACACGGTGCGAAAAGAGTGATCCGGGACCGATTCCGGACTTCTGGCCGGATCCGACCGGTAATGTGTATGTCACGATGAATGACGGCAAGAAGGCTTTTACCGTATACATATCCGGTGAGGAGGAGACAACAGACGGCATTGACAATTATCAGTACGAAGAGATTACGGATGCCTTTGCACAGAAATTGTATGAGGTGACGGAGCTGGATGCGGAGGATGTCTATCTGTGTTTCGGGACGGAGACGGAAGTAAACGGTAAGAAAAAAGGCATGATCGCTACCTGTTTTGACGGAAACAATCTTGCGGAAATTTTTGCGGACGAGGATGCGAAGTTTGTGGTATCCTATGTGGAACAGGATGTGTCGGATATTGATGTGGATACCGTACAAAGCCGTTGCGGTGTGGAGAACGGGCTGTTTGTCAATTATGACAGCATGAAGCATTATAAGACAATTCGTAATCTGCACTACAATGTGCACGGCTGGCCGATTGAGAACGGAATAGATGACAATCTGCCATATATCAGCGGTTATTATGTGATGGGCGGTGATGAATCTTCTTATCATAGGTGTAAGCAGACAGTGGTTGACGGGATCATCCTGATTCCGGAAGGTACGATGGGGCAGCTTGATCTTGTAAGGACAGATCTTGATGAAGCGTCTAACTGGAATGGATATGGTGCCGTTCAGGCAAAACAGATTGCACAGGCGTATGCGCTCGATACAGATGCATCGGTTGTGGATGTCTATATTCCGGTTAAGTTGCTTCGCGTCAAGGATAGCAGCAAGGTTGTGATCGGAATGCAGTATGATGCGGAGGGAGAGCGTTGTTATAAGATCTTAAATCCGAATTTAAGTGATGACGGTGTTTACGTTCACGCGAAAGTTTATACAAGGGACTATTCAGATATCTGTTTTGCGGCGTTTATCGATCAGGAAGAGAATAAGTAAAGTAGAAATTCCTACAGTGGTATGAACTGTGGGAATTTTTGATTTTACAGAAAAGATAGCGTTTTACAAAACGTTAGTGTATACTAACTGTAGAGGCAATGTAAAAAACGTCTGCAACGGAAAGGAGCAGCTTATGGATATGAATTTATTTTGGGGAATTTTGATTCCCTTCTTAGGAACAACACTCGGCGCAGCATGCGTATTCTTCATGAAAAAACAATTGGGAGATCAGGTCCAGCGCGCATTGACCGGATTTGCGGCGGGCGTGATGGTGGCGGCATCAATATGGAGTCTTCTGATCCCGGCAATCGATCAGTCTTCGGAGCTGGGAAAGTGGTCGTTTGTGCCGGCTACGGTCGGATTCTGGATCGGTATTCTGGTTCTGTTGCTTTTGGATCATGTGATTCCGCATCTGCATCAGAACAGCGAACATGCGGAAGGCCCGAAAAATCATCTGCAAAGGACGACCATGATGGTACTTGCCGTCACATTACATAATATCCCTGAAGGTATGGCGGTCGGCGTGGTCTACGCAGGTTATATGTCGGGACAGTCAAAGATCACGGCGATGGGGGCACTTGCCTTGTCACTTGGTATTGCCATACAGAACTTCCCGGAGGGCGCAATCATTTCGCTGCCGCTTCGCGCGGAGGGAATGAAGAAGTCGAAGGCGTTTGCCGGTGGATTCCTGTCCGGTATTGTGGAACCGATCGGCGCAGTGCTTACGATCCTTGCAGCAGGACTTCTTGTGCCAGTATTGCCGTATCTGTTGAGTTTTGCGGCAGGAGCGATGCTGTATGTGGTTGTGGAGGAACTGATCCCGGAGATGTCGCAGGGGGAGCATTCGAACATCGGAACAGTCTGTTTTGCCTTTGGATTTTCTCTGATGATGGTTCTCGATGTGGCTTTAGGCTAATGAAGATATAATGTAAATTGTCAGAAAAATATATGAAATAATTACAATTTATAGATAGAAAAATAATAATGTGAAAAAAATTAAAAAATACGTTGACATATGATGAATTGCGTGCTATATTAGATACAACAAAAGAAGAGAGAACAAAACAAGATCACCAGGAAGAACGACAAGAGTCGCAGGGTGAAATTTAAAAAAGGAGGTACAGTCCAAAGGGAACATAAGAATTGGCAAGGAGCAACCATAGTATCGGATTTGCATTCACGAAACCAGTGGCAAGATAGAAGAAACGGATAAGAATTTCGGATGGAATATTCATCGAATACGGAATCAATCCAGGAAAGCCATTCGAGGTAAACATACAGAAGACAAAGACGAGAATTACAAAAGAGAGGATCAGTCCATTGGAAACTGAACAGATTTAGGCGTCATTCGAAGCAAAGAATTCGGATGACGCCTTTTTTGATTCATAGGAATTTTAGGTTTAATAAGCCGGATGGTCGTACTCGATCTCGCATCGGATCTTGCTTAAGACACGGCCGAATTTGATCCACTTGGAAGTTTCGTTGGCATTGGATCCATCCACGTAGAGAGTGCGTCCGTAAGAACCGATCGGCTCTAAGCGGCATGGATGTCCGCGACGGAACCGGCGGATATATGCAAGACCGCTTTCTTTGTGCAGAAAGACGCCGGTGTCTCCGTCCTGGATCGGACTGCGGTCGAGAAGAAGAACGTCGTTGACGTTGTAGGTTGGATTCAGGTGATTGGTTGTGATCAGAATCGCAAAATCAATCTTATCATGGAAGCGCTTGCGGTATGGTGAGACATTGACTTTGCCGAGAGAACAGGAATCATAGATCATACCATCCTGCAGACAACCGCTCGGAATGATCAGCGTGACGTAATCTTTGATGTCGGATAAGGGGCTGAGAGCGCTGGCAAATTGTTCTTCAAACTCAACAAATGTCTGAATGGTTTGAAGCTGCGGTCTGCTGAGCTGGCGCATGGATGAGATGGTAGAAGACAGAACGTCTTCGTAGTGGCATAGCTCAAAAGCAAACTTTCCAGTCAATTGGTACAACAGATAGAAGGTGTAGAAGTCGAGCTTGTTGGTTTCACCATTGATGATACGCTTGTAGGTGGAAAGAGACATGTCGAGTGCCTGTGCCATCTGAGCTTGCGAATATCCCAAAGTGACGCGTTCCCGCTCTACATTTTCCGCAAAGTTTTCGATGAGTTGTTCTCTTGTCATAAACTTACTCCTTTATCGTTTAATCCCCTTGATGAATATTTTAGAAGAGAAGAAAGCAATAGACAATAGGTTTGAGAAAATTTGGCTCAAAAATGAACTACAAATGACAAAGTTCGAGAAAAAATTTCATATAGAATGGTCTCGATTTGTAATACAAAAAACAATTATACTAAAAAAGTAAAAAATAATAGTCAAATTCAGTCAGGAAAAGATCGGAGATTATGTACTCCGGTTTTTTCTTTTTTATTACTTTTTTTATCGATGTTTTACTTCCAAAAGCTTCAATGTATGATAAAATAAAACTAAATATATTTTTGAGAACGAAGAGGTGTAGATGTGGAAAGAGAACGGTTACATTATTTAGAACAGCTTGCAGAGTTATATCCGACGATCGGACGCGCATCGACGGAAATTATCAATTTGCAGTCGATTCTGTACCTGCCGAAAGGAACGGAGCATTTTCTGTCGGATATTCACGGTGAGTATAAGGCTTTTTCCCATGTGCTCAGAAACGGATCGGGAGCGGTGAGAAAGAAGATCGACGATGTATTCGGACATACGCTCAGTACGGCGGATAAGATGTCTTTGGCAACACTGATCTATTATCCGCAGAAGAAGATCGAACTTGTCAAGCAGCAGGAAGAAGATATCGAGAACTGGTATAAGATCACGCTGTACCGCCTGATCGAAGTGTGCAAGACAGTTTCTTCCAAATATACAAGATCCAAGGTGCGTAAGGCTTTGCCGGAGGACTATGCTTATGTTATTGAGGAGTTGATCACGGAGAAGCAGGAAGTGCTCAACAAAGAGGCCTATTATGAGGCAATCGTCAACACGATCGTGGAACTCGGACAGACGGATAATTTTATTGTCGCGCTGGCGGAACTGATCCAGCGTCTTGTTATTGATCATCTGCATATTCTGGGTGATGTGTACGACCGTGGACCGTCGCCGGATCTGATCATGGATCGATTGGAAAAGTATCATTCGTTTGATATCCAGTGGGGCAATCACGACATGGTATGGATGGGCGCGGCGACCGGACAGCTTGCCTGTATCGCAGCGGTGATCCGTACGAGCATCCGGTATGGTAATCTGGATCTGATCGAGGATGGATACGGAATTAACATGGTTCCGCTTGCTACGTTTGCGATGGACGCATACAAGGATGATCCGTGTGAGCGGTTTGTGCTCAAGGATTCGACGGAGGAGGAGCGCAGCCAAAAGGAGACGGACCTCAATCGTAAAATGCATAAGGCGATTGCAATCATCCGATTTAAGCTGGAGGGACAGCTTATCCAGAAGTGGCCGCAGTTTGGCATGGAGAACCGCTGCCTGTTGCATCGCATCGATTACGAGAACAAGACGGTGGAGATCGATGGTGTGAAGTATCCGATGCTGGACACTTATTTCCCGACGATCGATCCGGAGAATCCATACGAACTGACACCGGAAGAAGACGAGGTTATGAAGCGTCTGCGTATTTCCTTTATTCATTGCGAGAAGCTGCAGCGCCATGTACGTCTTATGTTAAAACGCGGCAGTATGTACAAGATCTACAACGGAAATCTGCTCTATCACGGTTGTGTGCCGATGAATGAGGATGGATCGTTTGCCAAAGTGAATGTATTTGGTAAGGAGTACAGCGGCAAGGCGTTATATGATGTCTTGGAGTCTTATGTGCGTAAGGCATTTTTCTCACTGGATAAGGCGGAACGCGAGAAGGGACAGGATATGATGTGGTATATCTGGACCGCACCGAATTCTCCGTTATACGGACGAAGCAAGATGGCAACGTTTGAGCGCTATTTCCTTGCAGATAAGAAGATGCATCATGAGAGCAAGAACGCGTATTATCATCTGCTCGACAAGACGGAGACTGCGGACAAGATTCTGCAGGAGTTTGGACTGAAGGACGGACGCGTACATATTATCAACGGACATGTACCGGTAGAGCGCATGGCAGGCGAAAGTCCGGTAAAATGTAATGGTAAATTAATTTTGATCGACGGTGGATTCTCGAAGACTTACCGCCGCAAGACCGGTATCGCTGGATATACACTGACCTACAACTCATACGGACTGACGCTTTCGTCCCATGAACCGTTTGATTTCTCGGACTCTGCAGTCAGAGACGAGCTGGATATCGTATCGCATCAGGAGGCTGTTGAATATATGGACAAGCGAATCCTTGTCGGCGATACCGATTACGGTAAACGTATGATGCTTCGTATCGATGAATTGAAGGAACTCATCCGTGCTTACCAGTCCGGTGAGATCGCGGAGCGTGACGAGCACCATTAATGATCGGCGGAATGGATTCCGCAGTCGGCTAGAGGAAACGATTTATGTACAAAGTAGGAAACTACGAATTTGAGACACAGACGCAGGCACAGGTTGCGCAAAAGGAAGCAGAAGGAATCCGGTATATTCGCAGTCAGACGAATATGGATGATCCGGATGTTGTACTGCAACTGTACAACAGACTGATTTTAAAAGAGGTATTTGTGACCCCGGTGGGGTTTGATTTTCTGCGGCAGTTACAGGAATATTTAAACACGATTCCATATATCAAGAATGAGGATATCCTTCCGATTCCGGTCTATCGGCCGGAACTGGTGGAAGAGGCGGATCCGGAGCAGGAGCGTGCGGTAAAGGCGCGTGCCGAGAAGCGACGCAGAAAGAAAGAAAAGGAATTTCGTGCGCAGCAGAAACGGAAGAACCGCGATTATCACGGGGCTTACGTGGTGAGTACATTTTTTGCGGTTGTTTTTGCGCTCGTGATCGCAGGCATGTTTGCGATCACGTATCTGAGTGATGACAATGTGACCATTTTAAATTACGAGAATGCGATCGTTGATAAGTATGAGGACTGGCAGCAGTCATTGGATGAACGGGAGAGACAGCTTGACGAGCGTGAGTCGGAGCTGAACGAGCGTGAGAGCAGGCTGCAGTCACAGGAGGCTAAATAAGATGGATAAGTTAAAGATACTGGTAGTGGACGATGAGAGCAGAATGCGCAAACTTGTCCGGGATTTCCTTGTCCGACAGGATTTTGAAGTTCTCGAGGCTGGAGACGGCGAGGAGGCGCTGGATCTGTTTTACAAGGATAAATCGATCGCACTGATCATTCTGGATGTCATGATGCCGAAGATGAACGGCTGGGAGGTATGCCGCGAGGTGCGGGAGTCCTCGAAAGTGCCGATCATCATGCTGACGGCAAAAAGTGATGAGAGTGATGAACTGATGGGCTTTGATCTGGGCGTGGATGAGTATATCTCCAAGCCTTTTTCACCGAAGATCCTTGTTGCTCGTGTGGAGGCAATCTTAAGAAGAACCAACAAACTCGGTGCATCTTCGGAAGTGAAGAAGGCCGGCGCAATCGAGCTGGATAAGACGGCACACGAGGTGCGAATTGACGGCAAACAGATCGAGCTGAGCTTTAAGGAGTTTGAACTTCTGGACTATTTCCTGGACAATCAGGGGATCGCGCTATCAAGAGAGCGTATCTTAAACAGTGTGTGGAACTATGATTATTTCGGCGATGCGCGAACGATCGATACGCATGTGAAGAAGCTTCGAAGCAAGCTTGGAGAACACGGCGATTATATCAAGACCGTCTGGGGCATGGGATATAAATTCGAGGTCTGATCTATGGATAAGAAGAAAGCAACACTGTCCCATCAGCTGATCATTGTTATGGTCGGGATTGTACTTGGAACAGTTATCGTGTGCTGGTTTTTGAACAACACATTTCTGGAAAAATATTATATCTACAATAAAGAAAAGGGATTGCTGACCTGTTTTAACAAGGTGACGCAGGAACTGAAGCGTTCGGGAGACGATGCGAGCGCCTATGATATCGCGTTTGAACGTCTTTGCTCGGACAACAATATCAATATGCTGATTACGAATGAGAGCAGGGAACTTGTCTGGACATCTTACAGTAACGCACAGCGTTTTCAGATGCAGATGGATGACTGGATCTATGGTGCGGATAGAAGTAAAATCCAGATTTTACATTCGGGAGACAATTATATGCTGGTGCGCCAGACGGACGAGCGCCTGCAGACGGAATATCTGGTGCTGATGGGCGAACGTGAGAATGGCGGCTACGTTTATATGAGAGCGGCGCTGGAGAGTATTCGTGAGAGCGCGCAGATTACAAATCAGTTTTTCGTGATGATCAGTGCGGGCACGATCGTGCTCAGTATCCTTGTGATCATTGTTCTGTCGCGCAGTATTTCCAGACCGATCCGTTCACTGTCCGAGATCTCGCGCAAGATGTCGGATCTGGATTTCGAGGCTAAATATGTGCCGTCTCCGCATGTCAGCAGAGAAATCGATGAGCTTGGAGTGTCGGTCAACGAGATGTCGGAAGCGCTTGAAGAGACGATCAGTGAACTGAAGACGGCGAACGTCAGCTTGCAGCAGGATATTCAGAAGAAGGAACAGATCGACGAGATGCGCAAGGAGTTTCTGTCGAATGTATCGCATGAACTCAAGACGCCGCTCGCTTTGATCCAGGGATATTCGGAAGGATTGAAGGAGTGTATCAACGATGACGCGGAGAGTCGTGATTTCTATTGTGATGTGATCATGGATGAAGCGGATAAGATGAACAAAATGGTTAAGAAACTTCTGACGCTCAATCAGCTGGAGTTCGGCAACGATACGGTGGAGATGACGCGTTTTGACATTACGGAACTGATCGATGGTGTACTGCAGTCCTCCTCGATCATGGCTGCACAGAAGAAAGTGAATATCTCTTTCTTCCATGACGGTCCGGTCTATGTGTGGGGCGATGAATTTAAGGTGGAGGAAGTTATCACCAATTACCTGACGAATGCGATGAATCACGCGGACGGGGAGCGCAGGATCGAGATCCGGTTTACACAGCATGACAAGCTGGTGCGCACGAGCGTGTTCAATACCGGCGAGCCGATCCCGGAGGAGGATCTTGACAAGATCTGGGTAAAATTCTACAAAGTCGACAAGGCCCGAACAAGAGAGTACGGCGGAAGCGGTATCGGTCTGTCGATTGTGAAGGCTATTATGGATTCCTTCCATCAGAAATGCGGCGTCATCAATCACGAGGATGGTGTGGAATTTTGGATGGAATTGGAGTCGGAAGGCTAAATTGTTCGAAAATTGTTGTATTGTTTTACAAATTATGGTACTATAAAACTGTTTTATAGGGCAAAAGTGACAAGAGGTAAAAATTACGATATGAAGAAGAGAATGCGTCTGCTGGCGATCCTGTCGGCAACGGTTCTTCTGGTCGGCGGTTGCGGAACCTCAATGTATGAACTGACGGAAGATGAGGAGACTCTGATCACGCAGTATGCGGCATATGTGGTGGGAAAGCATAACATTCGCCAGAAAGACGGTATGACAAGTTATAAGCCGAAGGAAGAAGATACCACAAAGAATGAACAGTCGAGTACGCAGCAGGAACCGGATTCTAAGGATACACAGTCTGCGTCTTCGAATGCAGGACCGTCCGGAGAGAACACTGCTGATACATTACAGTATCCGGAGATCTCGATTGCCGGAGCTTTGGGATATGATTCCAGGTTGAGTATTTCTTATAAGGGGTATAAACTTGAGGATGCTTATAATGAGGACAATTACTTTACGGTGAATGCCGCTTCCGGGAATACGCTTCTTGTGATGCGTTTTTCGATTGTCAACAAGGGAAAGAAAGCGGTAAAATACGATACTTCATCGCTGGGCAATACTTTTTACGGAGTGTTTGACGGTACGAATAAGATTGCTGAGAAAGTGACGTTCAGTAACAAAGAACTTTCTTCTTCAACGAAGACGATCAAGGCAGGAAAAAAAGTATCAGCGATCATGCTTTTTGAAATTTCAAAAGAAGCTGCGGCGAATATTTCAACGGAAACGCTTCTTGTGGACATGGACGGTACGACTTATCAGGTGAAAATGTAAAAATGATTCACCAATGACAGGTTTGTGTGATATAATGAAGCGTGATGATGCACGCGTAGGTCATCAAGCTTCGCTTGGTGACATGATATAATGAACAAAACTTAAGAATTCGGGGAGGATACATATGGATACGAACATTTTGTTAGAGTCAGGAACAAATGAGCTGGAGATTTTGGAGTTCACGCTGGCGGACAACCATTACGGCATTAACGTTGCCAAGATCAGAGAGATTTTATCTTATCAGAAGGTAACTCCGGTACCAAACGCACATCCGAGTGTGGAAGGTATTTTTATGCCGCGTGATACGATGATCACGGTTATCAATCTGAAGCATTGTCTGGGCATCGAGGATGATGGACAGAAAGGCTTATTTATCATTACGAATTTTAACAAGCTCAATATTGCGTTCCATGTGGATCAGGTGATCGGTATTCATCGTGTTTCATGGAATGAGATCATCAAGCCGGATTCTACGATCAACGGACAGGACGGCAGCGTTTCGACCGGTGTCATCAAGATGAATGACAAGCTGGTTGTGATTCTTGATTTCGAGTCGATTGTTTCAAGTATCAGCCCGGAGACAGGTCTTCGTGTACACGATATCGAAGAGTTTGAGGGAAGATCAAGAAGTGATGATACCATTCTTATTGCGGAAGATTCCGCACTGCTTAGCAGTCTGATCACGGACTGCCTGAAGAAAGCGGGATATACAAATCTGATCGTGAAGATGAACGGTCAGGAAGCATGGGATGAACTCGTAAAGATTAAGAAAGAGGGAGACCCGAAAGAAAAGGTTCAGTGTATTATTACAGATATTGAGATGCCGCAGATGGATGGACATCGTCTTACGAAGCTGGTGAAGAGTGACGATAAGCTCAAGGATATTCCACTCGTTATCTTCTCATCTCTTGTGAATGAGGAGATGCGTCGTAAGGGTGAAGCCCTTGGTGCGGATGCACAGTTGACCAAGCCGGAGATCGGAAGCCTTGTGGAAGCCATTGATGAACTGATTGCAAAGAAAAATCAATAATTTTTTGTGATAGTAAGGGATGTGGTGTTTTCATCACATCCCTTAATCGGTTTTAGCCGAGATATTATTTTACTGGAGACTGATTATGAAAGATAACTCATCGGAAAATTATCTGGATCAATTATTAAACTCCGTCAACGGAGATCATAAAGACACATCGGATGCTTTGGAGCAGAAACCTTTGAGCAGCGAGGAACAGTGGGAGCGCGATCTGTTCGGAGAACCGGAGAGCGATGAGGAGCTTACTGCCAAGAACGAGGAGGATTTTCTGCGCGAGTTTGAGGAGGAACTTCTCAAGGATGATATGATGTCGCCGTTTTCGAGTCTGGACAATGAAAACGACGCGGAAGTCGATCATGCCATTGATGAACTGCTCAATCACATGTCGGATCAGCCGAAAGAGGAGACTGTTGAACCGATTGTTGATGAAAATGCGGAGTTTGAAGGTACACTTCCGGGAGATGAGATCGTGAAAGAAGCACCCGGGGAGAAGCCGGAGGATATTCTTCCACCACTGGAAGAGACCGGAATGCAGCAATCAATGGACGATGCGGTGGAAGTGTTTGACGATAATCTGGCGACGATTCCGGATGAACTGCAGCCTCCGATGGGGGATGGCGGGACCGAAGAAGGCGGTTCGGAAGATGAGGGAGAACTTGATCTGTCAGGACTTGGTGACAGTGATCTGATGGATATGCTTTCGGATTCCGAAGATCTGTCGGAGCTGGGCGATCTGTTGTCGAGCGCCGAGGAGGAACGCCCTGTGGAAGAAGGGGATTCGATCGGTGAGTTTGCGCAGAATGAAATGGATGCGCAGGAACAGGAGATGGAAGAATCCGAGGAGGAAGCCGAAGCCCCGAAGAAAGATAAGCGGGGAAAGAAAGCCAAGAAGGAAAAGAAAGAGAAGGCCCCGAAGGAGAAGGGCGAGAAAACCGGATTTTTTGCAAAATTAGCCAAGCTTTTCTTTGGCGAGGAGGAAGAAGAACATTCGACCCTGGATGATCTGACGGATCAGACCGCCGGTATGTCGGATGAAAACAAGAAGATCCTCGAGGAGCTTGAAGCAGCAGGAGAGCTGGAAGAGGAGAAGCCGAAGAAAGGAAAGAAGAAAAAAGAGAAGAAGAAAAAGGAGCCGAAACCACCGAAGCCGAAGAAAGAAAAGAAGCCGAAGGTGAAGAAGGAAAAGAAACCGAAGGAGAAGGATAACACGCCGCCGCTCCCGAAGGGACCGGTGATCGCGATCGTAATCATGGTTGCTTCATTGTTTGGTCTGATCATGGTCGGAGTGAATCTTCTCGGTTATCAGGCGAATATCAATACCGCAAAGGAACTGTACGGAAAGGGTTCGTTTGTTGAGGCTTTTTCCGAGTTGCAGGGACTGAATATCCGTGAGAAGGATTCCGAATTTTATGATCAGCTGCAGGCATTGGCGGTTGTTTCGGAAAAATACCAGAATTATCTTGTGTTTGCGAATAACAACAAGCAGGATATCGCTTTGGACAATCTGATCTGTGCATATGGCAGATACGATCTCAACAAGCAGAAGGCCGAGGATGCCAACTGCAGCGTGGAGTACGGACAGCTTGGAGGCAAGATTATCAAGGCTTTACTGGAAGATTATGATATGACGGGCGAGGAGGCTTTGCAGATGTACAACGCAAAGAACCGCAAGGAATATACATTGCAGCTGCATACAAAATTGAAAGCTTTAGGACTGGAGTAGGAGACAGCAAATGATAGCAATTATTGATTACAACGCAGGCAATCTGAAAAGCGTGGAAAAGGCATTGCTCTATCTCGGGCAGGAGTGCATGGTTACTGGAGATTTCCGCGAAATTGAGAAGGCAGACAAAGTCATTCTTCCGGGCGTGGGTGCGTTCGGCGATGCGATGGCACAATTGAAAAAATATGAGTTGGACAAGGTGATCCGTGAGGTAACACAGAAACAGACGCCGTTTCTCGGTATCTGTCTCGGGCTGCAGCTTCTGTTTGAGGGAAGCGATGAGAGCTGTGGAGTGGAGGGACTTCATATTTTAGACGGATCGATCCGGAGAATTCCGGATCAGCCGGGACTTAAGATTCCGCATATCGGCTGGAATTCGCTGCATTTGCAGAATGACGGCCGGCTGTTTGAGGGGCTTGAGGCGAATCCGTATGTGTATTTTGTCCATTCTTACTATCTGCAGGCAAAGGATGAGCAGATTGTGAAAGCAACGACCGAATATAGCACAACGATCCATGCATCGGTGGAGAAGGATAATATTTTTGCCTGCCAGTTCCACCCGGAGAAGAGTGGCGATGTGGGCCTTGCGATACTGAAAAATTTTGCACAGCTGGGAGGTCAGGCATAATGTTTACGAAGAGAATTATTCCTTGTCTGGATGTCAATAACGGACGCGTGGTAAAAGGCATCAATTTCATCAACCTGCGCGATGCGGGCGATCCGGTTGAGGTTGCTGCGGCTTACGATAAAGCCGGAGCGGATGAGGTCGTTTTCCTTGATATTACAGCGTCAAGTGACCATCGAGCAACTGTTGTGGATATGGTGCGAAAGGTTGCGGAGAATGTGTTTATTCCGTTTACGGTCGGAGGAGGAATCCGTACCGTGGATGATTTTAAGGCGCTTCTGCGTGAGGGCGCGGATAAGATTTCTATCAATTCATCTGCAATCAATACGCCGCGTCTGATCAGTGATGCTGCGGACAAATTCGGAAGCCAGTGTGTCGTTGTTGCAATCGATGCAAGACGAAGAGAGGATGGAAGCGGCTGGAATGTGTATAAGAACGGAGGCCGTATCGACACAGGACTCGACGCGGTGGAATGGGCGATGAAAGCCAATCAGCTTGGCGCGGGAGAAATCCTTCTGACAAGTATGGACTGCGACGGAACCAAGTCGGGTTATGACATCGAACTGACCCGCATGATTGCAGACAATGTTTCGATTCCGGTGATCGCCTCCGGCGGAGCGGGAACAAAGGAACATTTTTATGACGCTTTGACCGAGGGACATGCGGATGCGGCACTTGCGGCATCACTGTTCCATTATAAAGAATTGGAGATTATGGACTTGAAGAATTATCTGGCAGACAGAGGCGTTTCGGTGCGCAGATAATGTGGCATGGGAGTGTTGCATGCCGATGAACATAAAGGAGTGAGATAAGATATGGCAATGATATCCAATGACTGGCTGCCGGCGTTGGACGGAGAATTTCATAAAGCATATTACAGGGATCTGTTTACTTTTGTGAAACAGGAATACAGTACACATGTGATCTATCCGCCTGCGGATGATATCTTTAATGCGCTTCATTTTACACCGCTTGGGGATGTAAAAGTATTGATACTCGGACAGGATCCGTATCACAATGAGCATCAGGCGCATGGACTTTCGTTTTCGGTGTTGCCGGACCAGAAGGATATTCCGCCATCGCTGCAGAATATCTACAAGGAACTTCATGATGATCTGGGATGCTCCATTCCGAACAACGGATATCTGAAAAAATGGGCGGATCAGGGAGTGCTGCTTTTGAACACGGTACTTACTGTTCGGGCGCATCAGGCCAATTCGCATCAGGGAAGAGGCTGGGAGCAGTTTACGGATGCAATCATTCAGGCGGTCAACGCACAGGATCGGCCGATCGTCTACATGCTTTGGGGACGTCCGGCGCAGAGCAAGATTCCGATGCTGACCAATCCGAAGCATCTGATCCTTAAGGCGCCGCATCCGAGTCCGCTTTCCGCATACAGAGGCTTTTTCGGATGCAAACATTTCAGTCAGGCAAATGCGTTCCTTGAGAAGAACGGAATTGCACCGATCGACTGGCAGATTGAGGATGTGTAAGGCTGTTTGCAGTGTTGTAAAAATGTGTTATAATCAAAAATAAGTACAGAAGGTTTATTTTTGAGCAATAAGTTTCGATATATATGGTAGAACAGGGTCACGGATTGACCGCTTTTTATCAAAGGAGTGATACTATGAGAGGAATTTCTTCCTACGATTCATCATCGATCAGTACATTGTTTTCCAGCATGGGTTCGTCTTCGTCAAGCTCGAATTTCCTCGGAATCAATCTGCAGGATTATGCAAGTATTAAGAGTGGAACCTATGGAAAGCTTATGAAGTCTTATTACAGCAAGCTGAATAGTGATACGAAGACTTCTTCGAAAGACAAGATGAATTCGTCGACTTCGACATCAAAAGATTCTTCCAAGACACTTGCCAACATTGAGAGTGCGGCAGAGGAACTGACCTCGACCGCCAAGGATCTGTATTCGACCAAGACGGATTCGGTTTTCAGCAAGAAGAACGGAAGCTACGATACCAAGAAGATTTCCGATAAAGTCAGTTCGTTTGTTGAGGGATACAATGATCTTCTGACATCCAGCGCTAAGTCGACGGCCAGCCGAATTGAGGGCTCAATCGAATCGTTAAAGACGGTGACTGTGGGTAAAAGCAAGGATCTTGAGGAGATCGGTATCAGTGTGGATTCCAAGACCGGAATTCTTTCTTTCGATGCGAACAAGTTTAGTAATGTAGATATGGATAAGGTGAAGAAGCTGTTTAACGGAACCGGTTCGTATGCGTACAGTGTTGCGACAAGAACTTCATTGATTGATTCGTATGCGCAGACGGAAGCGACAAGAGCGAATACGTATGGTAAGAACGGAAAGTATTCGTATAATTATAACAGTGGAAATCTGTTTTATGATTCCTTTTAAGGGGGATGGCAAATTTCGGGTTTGTCAACTTTGACTTTTGATATTCTAAGGCGGACGACACCGGATAAAATAATCATAAAAATTGGCAGTGGGATTTGGATAGTATGACGGAATCCGGTGTCTGCGTGCTGAAAATCAAAATCTGTGTCGCCAAAAATTTGCCCTATAGTAAAATAGAAAAATTGAAATAAATGTTGACAGAGCGAACAAACTCTGATAATATACATAGAGTAGTCGATGAGCCGACAAACAAGTACATATGCGATAGTGGCGTAGTTGGTAACGCGCGACCTTGCCAAGGTCGAGACCGCGGGTTCGAGCCCCGTCTATC
>CAKRKX010000017.1 GCA_934358675.1 uncultured Agathobacter sp.
GGTTAATTGTTACCATCATCTGTTGACGTATCCTCGGAGTCGGATGTGTTATCATCGGGATTACTTGAATCAGGCTCAGCGCCCCCACTCCCGGAGTCCTTCTTCGCAATCTTTATCTCTACGGATACCGTCCGTGCCGCGTAATTGTCCTCATCCAGTGTAAGTACAAGATTCACCTGATGAAGTCCCTCTTCCAATCCGGACACGTCAATCGCCGCGACAAGATCTGCAACGTTTAATTTATTTAAGTCATTCTGCAGACCACTGATTGTAACCGTGACTGCATCCTGCTCAAAAGCAAGCTCGTAACCATCCTCGAGTCCATTGACTGTAATGTCGTTGGTATTGATGGTAAATGTTTTGGACTGGTAAGTCTCGATCCGCACTGTAACCGTCACGGTCGCATCTGCTGCATCGACCAGTTCCACGCCATCCGGAAGATATTCCGTGATGTCGATCGTTGTTGTAATATCTTCCCTTGCGCCGCTCACATTGAGCACTTCCGCAGGAATTGCAAGCGACATGATCGGATTCAGCACCGAAGCGGAACCCTTGATCTGAATGTTCACCGGATCACTGGTAATCTCAACCACCCGGTAATCGCCGGACGGTGATCCGGTTGTCGAGAAGGACAACGGAATCTCTTTCACCCTCAGGATCTTAGCTGAGATCGTAACCGTCGTATTATTATACTTTAATCGTGTCGTATCGATTTCATTGCCGTCCGCATCGTAGAATACCGGAAGCACATTATCCGAAAGATTCATGGACATGCCTTCCACATCGATCGTTGCAACGACACTGTCGATCTGGTCCACAACCGCCGCCGGGCCCGTCACATTCAGCACGTTCGGATTCGTAACCGTCACTTCACCGAGTGCATATCCGTCCGCAACCTGTCCGGTCGTGTCTGCAGTGATCATAAATCTTCTGCTCACAAGATCATCCAGAGAAATCTCCAGATACTGATTCTTGCCATTGTATTTCAATGAGGAATTTGAACGCCGGCTCGTCACCTCGATCGGTACCCGCGCACTCTTGTTGTCCGAATCCATAATCATGCGGTTCATATCCGCCGTTGCGGTAAAATCCGTATCCTCAAGCTTATTGATCACGCTGCGCTTCGCCGTAACGGAGAACGTGATCGTGTTCGTTCCGTTTAACACTTCGTAGCACTTGTTCATATCCGTGATCGCCGATTCATTCTCCACCGTGACATTCGTTGTAAAACGCACCGTCTTATTCGGGTCATCTATATTATATACGACCAGCCACAGAATAAATGCAAAGACAACCGCCAGAATTTTATATCCGATATTATTCACCAGAGTTTTGAGAATCTTATTTGCCATTCTTCAACCTCCTTCTGATGAGTTCAAGACCGGTAACCTCACGACTGTGGTTCTGCAGATAACGCAGCTTCTCGCGCAGGAAATCCGCATCCACACCGTGATAGATCTGTCCCCGCTGCGCGATGGAAACCTTGCCGGTCTCCTCCGATACAACGATCGTCAGGGAATCGCTGACCTCACTGATTCCGACCGCCGCACGATGGCGCGTTCCGAGATCCTTGCTGAGTGCAAGACTGTCGGACAGCGGCAGATAACAGGTGGCAGACACCACACGGTCTCCTCTCACAATGACAGCACCGTCATGAAGAGGTGTATTCTTTTCAAAAATATTGATCAGAAGCTGACTGCTTAAGATTGCATCCACATCGATTCCGGTGCGGACATATTCATTGAGAAGGATCTCATCCTCCACAACGATCAGCGCTCCGGTGCGAACCTTACCCATCGCATAGCTTGCCTTGATCAGCTCCTCGATCGTGCGATCCGAGAAACGGTCATTCTCCGCCTTGCCGAGATTAAACCAGCGTCCGAACAGGTTCTTGCCGCCGAGATTCTCGAGCGCCTTGCGAAGCTCCGGCTGGAAAATGATAACCAGCGCAAGGAGGCCGACACTCAACAGATTCTCTGCCAGCCAGAGTATCGTGTTCATATGGAAAATGAGCGCCAGCAGGATAAAGATCAAAATGATCATAATACCCTTAAACAGATTCCACGCTCTCGTATTCTTGATCCACAACAGGATATAATAAAACAGGAAAGAAATAATCAGAATTTCCACAAAGTCCACCGGGGACATTGAGATATCCGGGAAATCAAGCGCTCCTATCGTGCGATCATATAAATCCGTTATCGTAGCTGCAAAATTCTGCATATTTCCTCCTTTCTTTCCACGCCCTGGCGTTTCTTAATTATTTTAATAAATCCTCGTCGATATCAAGTTCCTTGGCGATCACCTTGCGGGAGTTCTCCTCCTCTTCCGGTGACAGTGTTCTCTTCGAATGATCGATGCGCTTGCCCATGCTCGCCGTATTGCCGAAGTGTTTTACCGTCACTTCCTTGACCGCAACCATCTTCTTCGGAACAGCCTTCACGTAATAGTAATAATCATCATCTTCAAACTGCACCCGCTCCGTTCTCGCATAGTCGAGATTCATGAACAGGAACTCGATCACAAAACCGATCACCAGTGAAATAATATTACCGATCAGAAGTCCCAATGTCTTATCGGAAACATTCAGTACAAGATATCCGACAAACAATCCGACCACTTCGATCAATGTACCGGAGATGATTGCCAGTGTCCATGCGTGATCCACTTCCAGTCTGCGCACCACATATACAACGATAGTTGCAACCGCAAAAATTGCGATCACAAGATACATCTCCTTATTGCTCAAAAGCTGCCCAACCGAAATATCAAATTTCGAGGAAGCCGCCGCAGCGCCTCCATCCACAACTACAGCCTTGAGAGTACCGGAATTCTGATGAATACCGTCCAGAAAATAATAGATAACGGTGCCACAGATGATTGCAACCACCGAATACGCATCGCGAAGCAGTGAGCATCCGATCGGCATCACATACGGAATACGAAGCTGAAAACATACCGGTGTCAGAATCGCAGCCAGCCCGTTCTTCGGTGCAAACCGAAAATACAAAAAGAACAGCGCCGCAAAAAGCACCAGTGTCGTCACTGCAACTTCCATGGACAGTGCATACATATCTGCCAGTACAACAAACGCCGCCAGCCAGATCATCGCGTTCACCGGCAGGATCGCGCAGACGAGTGACAGAATGAGTGCAACCGGAAACCGGCTGATCTTCTCCATAAAGCCGATATTCGTATTGATCATTGTAAAAAGCAGCATTGCCACAATAAATTTTACAACCGGAAACAAGTACGTCTCATACTTGCTGTAAAAACGGATCAGACGATCCTTAATCTCCAATAAACTTGTCATAAAAACCTCTCCTATGCCTTCAGTTTGTCTTCCCGATGATACATTTTACGCACTTTCTTTAAGTGTCCGATGTATTTGCGAAGTTCCCTCCTGCCCTCCGCATACCGGATGCTGTAAACAAAGACCGTCACCAGAAGATAGATTGCCATAAATCCTACATAGAGCAGCAGAAACCGGATCACCAGATTTGCAAGATCCGCAGAATTTATGAAAGCGATCGCAGCGGTCATATCACCGATCACCCACAGTGCCACAAGAAGGCCGAACGCGATCGTTCCCGAGAAAAAGCTTTTCACCAGTTCTTTTCCAACGTAGTCCCATATATAATATTCTCCCATCGGATGGCACTTCTTATCCTCATGCTGATCATACACTGCCATCTGATACAGTTCCCTGACTCGTTCTTCGTTGATCATTTCGTCCTCCTATTTACAATTGGACACAATTACACATTATTTTGTATTATACCACATCTGCTAATGATTTCAAAGAAAGAATTGTAATCCGGGTGATTCTTAAAACAAATGTAAGAAAAAAGCCCCCGGATATTTCTTGTCTCCAGGGGGCTTCTGTACTAATTTTTCAGAAATCTCATGCGCTCACGGTCTCTCTCCATACGCTTGTTTTTATTCGGGTCAAAATCCGGAGCATAAGCACTGCGAAGAGTCATCGCAAGCTTGTTCTTGCACTCCTCACAATATCTGCCGCTACGAATCATCTTACCGCAGTTCTCACAGGTAATCCCTGCTTCGGATGCATCCGACAGAATCAGTCGCTCCTCACGAACCCACTGCCGGATCTGTTTAACCGACACATCCAGTTCACGGGATACGACTTCCATGGTAGAATGCGGATTTTCTTCTATGTATTTCTTCACTTCCTGAAACTTATCCTCAAGCTTCTTACGACATTCCGGACAAATCTTCTCATTATTCAACACATTAAACAGTCGTCCACAGCCTCTGCAATTCGTAACATCCATGATGGTTCCTCCTTCAAATATCAGTCCGTTCATCTCAGGGCTGACATCTCACATAACAATTCCCTCTCCCGTGCAGAGCGTCAGGAAAAACACCTGCTCCACACCGCATCGCCGAAGTTCTGCCGCAACCGCTTCCACGGTACTTCCGGTCGTATAGATATCATCGACGATCAATACTTTCTTATATTTTACTATAAAGTCCGCCGCCTGAAAAGCCTTTTTCAGGTTGTTTTTGCGTTCGCCGTCGTTGAGCAGCTTCTGCGGGCGTGTATTTCTTGTCCGCCGGACACCGTCTCTGACCAATGGAATATCCATCTGCCTTGCAAGCTCCAGCGCAAAGATCTCCGCCTGATTGTATCCCCTTTTGCGCTGCTTCGGCCGGTACATCGGGACCGGAATAATCGCCTCCACGCCGTTTCTTTGCAGCCAGTCCGCCTGTTGTGCAACCGCCTGCTCCGCAAAAAAGCGAGCATACTCTCTCCGGTTGGAATACTTGAACCGATACACAGATCTGCGCACTTCCCCTTTATAACGATAGACCGAGCGCCCCTGTGTGCAAAAAAGAGGCTGTCCTGCTGTAATTTTCTTCCGGCAATCGAAGCAGTATTCTGCCTCCGCTAAGTCAAGCGGCTTCCCGCATCGATAGCAGACTGTTGCGCCGACCGGATACAGCTTTGGTTCACAATCCGGATGTATACGCCACCCCGCGCGGATCAGCTCCGCTTCCAGAATTTCATCACAGACGGCACATCGTGGAGGAAACAGAATCTGCAATAAATCTTCACCTATGATCTTATGACTCCTCCTTCGCCCAGCCGAATGCGTAATGCACCGCTTTGTTCCACTCTTTGCGCTTCTTTGCACGCGCCTCCTGTTGCATCTGCGGTGTGAACACGCGATCCAGCTTCTGGTTCTTGATCACTTCATCTTTATTCTTCCAGTAACCAACCGCCAGTCCCGCCAGATAGGCCGCACCGATGGCGGTGGACTCCACGCACGCCGGACGGTTGACCGGAACCCCGAGGATATCCGACTGAAACTGCATCAGAAAATCATTGGCGCTTGCGCCGCCGTCCACCTTAAGCGTTCGCACCTCGATTCCGGAATCCGCCTGCATCGCATCGATCACATCGCACACCTGAAGTGAAATCGACTCGAGTGTTGCACGGATAATATGATTCTTATTCGTGCCGCGCGTGATACCGACGATCGTACCTCTCGCATACTGATCCCAGTGCGGCGCTCCCAGCCCGGTGAAAGCCGGAACCACATAACAGCCGTTCGTATCCTCCACCTTGGATGCCATATACTCCGAGTCCGCAGCAGAATCAATCAGACGCAGTTCGTCGCGCAGCCACTGGATCGCCGCTCCCGCAACGAAGATCGAACCCTCCAGCGCATAATTCACCTCGCCGTCAAGCCCCCACGCGATCGTCGTCACCAGTCCGTTGTTCGAGAACACCGGCTTGTTTCCGGTATTCATCAAAAGAAAGCAGCCGGTTCCGTAAGTGTTCTTCGCCTCGCCCTCATGAAAACAGGTCTGTCCAAAAAGCGCGGCCTGCTGGTCACCCGCCGCTCCACTGATCGGAATCTCCCCGCCGAAAAACGACGCATCGGTGTTGCCGTACACACAGCTCGACGGCATCGGCTTCGGAAGCATGCTCCGCGGAATCTGAAGTTCCGCAAGGATCTCATCGTCCCAGTCTAACGTATTAATATTAAAAAGCATCGTTCTGCTCGCATTGGAATAGTCCGTGACATGAACGCGTCCCTTCGTCAGTTTCCAGATCAGCCACGTCTCCACCGTTCCGAACAGCAGCTTTCCTTCCTCTGCAAGCGCACGCGCGCCCTCCACATGATCCAGGATCCATTTGATCTTGGTCGCTGAAAAATAGGCATCGATAATAAGACCTGTCTTCTTCCGATAAGTCTCCTCCAAACCTTTTGCCTTTAATGAATCTGCAATATCCGATGTTCTGCGGCACTGCCAGACGATCGCGTTATAGACCGGCTCCCCGGTCTCCTTATTCCAGACAATTGCAGTCTCGCGCTGATTTGTAATGCCGATGGCGGCGATATCCTCTGCCTTGGCATTGATCATGCTCATTGCCTCCACTGCAACACCGAGCTGGGTAGACCAGATCTCATTCGCATCGTGTTCTACCCAGCCCGGATTTGGAAATATCTGGCGAAATTCTTTCTGTGCCATGGAGCAGATATTGCCCGATCGATCAAACAGGATACAACGGTTGCTCGTTGTACCCGCATCTAACGCCATAACGTATTTTGCCATAAAAACCCCTTTATGCTGTAACTTTTTATTTATCCAAGACGGATACGATTGATCATATCAATCTTGGCTGCCTTCTCTTCGAATTCGCTCTCGCTCATCTCTCCGGTCGTAAATCCAACCTCTCCGTCAATATCTGCGTTCACATAAGTAACCTTACCGAATGCGTTCTCGACTGCTGCCTTGTCGGAAGATGTGCGCACAAAGAAGCTGTTGCGGCTGTCCTTGTAATCGACAAGCTCGATCTTCTCCGGCTTCCAGTCAATGTAGATATTGGTATTCTTGTGCTTTACCATATCCACCACATCCGCTACTACTGCACTGGCTGTAGGGAGTTTTCCGGCTCCGCTGCCGTAGAACATTGCATCGCCGAGCACGTTTCCGTGTACGAAGATTCCGTTGAATACACCGTTGACACCACAAAGCGGATGCTCTGCGGCAAGCATGAACGGCGCTACCATACAGCTGTAGCTTCCGCCGACCTTGCGGCTGGATGCCAGAAGCTTGATGGAACGGTTCATAACTTCTGCATATTTGAAATCGGTTGCGGTAATCTTGGTGATTCCCTCACAGTGAATATCCTCAAAATCAACCTGCTGTCCACATACAAGTGAAGTCAGGATGGCGATCTTACGGCAAGGATCGTGTCCCTCGATATCCGCGGTCGGATCCTTCTCTGCGTATCCCTTATCCTGCGCGTCCTTTAATACTTCGTCAAAGTCCGCACCTTCCTGTGCCATCTTGGTCAGCATGTAGTTGGTCGTTCCGTTTAAGATACCGGTGATCTCCTCGATTTCATCGGCGGTCAGACACTTGTTGAGCGGACGGATGATTGGAATACCGCCACCGACACTTGCCTCAAACTGGAAGTTTACATTGTGGTCGCGCGCAATCTTGATCAGTTCCGCGCCTTTTGCTGCCACAAGGTTCTTGTTGGAAGTTGCAACCTGCTTGCCTGCCTCGAGCATTGCCTTTACGAATGTATAAGCCGGCTCAACGCCTCCCATTGTCTCAACAACGACTCCGATCTCCGGATCGTTTACAATAACCTGATAATCATGTACGATCGCATTCTCCATCGGATCTCCCGGGAAATCGCGAAGGTCAAGGATATATTTAACCTCGATCTCCTCTCCGGCTCTCTGTGCGATCTTATCTTTGTTAATTCTTAATACATCTACAACACCGGATCCGATGGTGCCGTAACCCATAACTGCTATCTTCATCTTTTCACTCCCTGGCTAAAATTTTTGCGTAATGAATGCCTTGCACGGATTCAATACTGTTCTTCATCACTTCCAGATCACCGGTTGCCGGAAAGACATCGATACTCAAGGAAAGCGACGCGATCCCATTGACCGGAATACTCTGATGAATGGTCAGAACATTCGCATGAAAATCCGCGATCGTCTTGAGCACGAGTGATAAAATGCCCGGCTCATCATCGAGCTGGATCACCATCGTGACTGTCTTACCCTTAGCATTCTCATGATACGGAAATATATCATCTTTGTACTTGTAAAAGGAGCTTCTGCTGATTCCTACCGCCTCGGTGGCATCCTGAACCGATGTCATCTTACCGGAGTCGAGCAGGCGCTTAGCTTCCACAACTTTGAGCAGTACCTCCGGCACAGCTTTTTCCTTTAAGACGAAGAAAGATGCTTTCTCTGACATCCCTTACCTCCTCTGCATTGTCTTTCTATGACCGACACTTGTGCTCACTCGAAAGATTTTAACACAGCAAAGCATAGAACGCAAGACCTGCCGCCATTCTTTTTTACAGCAAATTGCCCCCGCCGTGTATCAAAACACACAGTGGGGGCTTATATTGCTATGCTCTCGGTTTTCCGCAATTGCTGCAGAAGTTACCGGAATTTACCTGTCCACAGGAGCAGGTCCAATCGGTTGACGGCGCCGGCTTTCCGCAATTACTGCAGAACTTGCCGGAGTTTACCTGTCCGCAGGAACAACTCCAACCTGCTGCCTGCTGTGGAGCTGCACCTGCCACACCCGCTGCCGGATTGTCCTGTGCGCCATTCATCTGGCCCACTCCCATATTCATCTGGTTCATTTGGTTCATCTGATTCTGTACCTGCTGGTTCATCTGCATCTGCGCCATATTCACGGATGATGCATTTCCGACGATGGAACCGCCGATGTTACCAGCCATGCCCATACCCATAAAGCCTGCCATCGCGCCGTTGGCGTTGCTTCCGGCTGCCTCGAGTCCTCTTGCGGCAGCGGCCTGTACATAGCCCTCGCGGATGGTCGGATCAGAGAGCATCGCACCCTCGTTTCTTAAGTTGATGAGCTTCTGTGACTCCTCGTTGTAAGAAATGCTGATACCGACTGCCTGGATCTCCATACCACGCATCTGGTTCCACTCCTCATCGAGGATGTTTGCCATATACTTTCCTAATTCTCTCGCCTTGCTTGAGACGAATGAGATGCGGATTCCGTCTGCGGACATCTGGTTGATTGCAGACTGCAGTGCCTCCAAGAACTCGGAGAGATACTGCTCGTTGATCTCATCGATCTCCACGTGATCCTTGTTCTTTGGAATCGCCTCCGCATAGAACTGCAGCGGATTCGTGATCTTGATCGAATAATTTCCGTGTGCACGGAGGAAAAGCTCCGCATTGTAGAACGAATCATAATAATTGACCGGCTGTCTTGTGCCGAACTTGATGCCTTTGATCTCCTGCAGGTTGATAAAGAATACCTGCTGCTTTGTCGGTGTCTGTCCGCCAAACTTGAAACGTTTGAACGCCTCTGAAAGCGAATCTCCGAACTGTCCGTTAAGCGCGGAAGGAAGTGCCGAATTATTGATCGTATAATAGCCCGGTTCTGCGGTATAATCCACGATTCTTCCGCCGTCCACAAGGATCATGAACTGGTTGTCATACACATGGATCACCGAACCGTTGGATACCGTATTATCGGTTCCCTTCGTATTCTGTCCGCGACGGATCTGCACGCCCCGTGTGAAAACCGTCTGATCCCCCATATTCTCCGGCTCATAGACCTCAAGCCACTGATCCGCAAAGCCACCTTTGACCAAATCTGCTGCTGCCTTGATAATTCCCATAATTTTTCTCCTTTTCCCTTATTATAATCGTTGAGACCCAACTTCATATATTTTATGCAGTGACCATACCTTCGTGTTGACCGGTGTCACCTTGGTGCCACAGTATTCACAGTGCATATCGCCAAGACTCTTGATCGGCGCACCGCAGTTCGGACAGGTCATACCGAGTGCATTGCCAAACTCGGCGATATCGCTGTCCTGTATGTAGATCAGTTCCGTATTATACTTCGTCTGTGTCTTACGCTCCTTCGAGCCGCCGATCACCTCGCCGTCCCTGACCTTGCTGTAAAAATATTCCACCGCGCTCTGGATCGTGATCACACAGGCGCCTTTCTCCTTGTGATAATTGGAGATCTCGGTCTGGTGGATCTTGATCTGCTCATACACCTCCCGGATTCCCGCCGCCTCATTGTCCTCGATCCGGTTGCGGATCTGATCCTTTACGGCATCCGATGCGTTCCGGATCGTTGTCACATCGCCGTTTGTGATTGCAAGCAGCGCCGAAGTGAGCATATTCTCAGCGCGATGTTTGAATTCTTCCCACGAAAAATCCGGAAAATCTCTCATGATCTGCGGTTCCATCAGCCGGGTCATGCCGGATACCGATTTCGGTGTCTCCGCCGCGATGTCCGCCTGCCGGTTGATGCCCTCCACGAGACTGTCCGTGCCGAACAGATCCCGCGAAAATTTTGTCACTTTATTCTTGATCGTCCATATTCCCAGTACAGCAAAAATCACTATACACAGGATTACCGCCAATACAATCATTCTCGCCGTCACTGCGCATCCTCCTCCATCGACTTCGGGCAGCCTAAGCTCAGCCACTTCAGATAACCGTTGATGAACGGATCGATTCCGCCGTCCATGACCGCATCCACATTGCCGCTCTCCACGCCGGTTCTGTGATCCTTGACCATCGTGTACGGCTGCATGACATAGGAACGAATCTGGTTACCCCAGCCGATCTCCGTCACTTCGCCACGGATTCCCGCCGCCTTGGCAGCGTTCTCCTCCTGCTTCAACAGATACAGCTTTGCCTTTAACATCTGCATCGCTTTATCTTTGTTCATATGCTGCGAACGCTCATTCTGGCACTGCACCACGATTCCCGTCGGAAAATGCGTAATTCGGATCGCCGATGACGTCTTGTTGATATGCTGTCCACCGGCACCGCTCGAACGGAAGGTATCGATGCGGATATCCTCATCCTTGACTTCGACATCCACGTCCTCCTCAATATCCGGCATCACGTCGCAGGACACAAATGATGTCTGTCTCTTTCCTGCCGCATTAAAAGGCGAAATGCGCACCAGACGATGCACGCCTTTTTCCGATTTCAGATATCCGTATGCATTCTCTCCGTTTACCTGAAATGTGATCGACTTGATCCCCGCCTCGTCGCCGTCCAACGAATCGAGCACCTCGAGCGAGAAGCCCTTCTTATCCGCCCAGCGGGAATACATACGAAAAAGCATTGCAGCCCAGTCGCACGATTCTGTTCCGCCCGCGCCCGCATGAAGCGACAGGATCGCATTGTTCTTATCATACTCGCCCGACAAAAGCGTCTTCATGCGGATATTCTCGTAAGTCGTTGTAAATTCATCCATCATCCCGGCGATCTCCGGGATGAGTTCCGGATCATTCTCCTCATATCCCATCTCGATCATCGTCTCGATGTCGTCATACTGACCCGACAGCTGCGCATACGTCTGCACATCGTCCTTGAGACTTTTGAGTTCCTTCATCTTCTCCTGCGAGACGACCGGATCGTTCCAGAAGTCCGGCGCTTCCATCTCACGCTCCAGCTCCTGAATGCGTTGTTCCTTGCCCGCTAAGTCAAAGTGAATCCCTCACTTCCTGCAGCGGAGCCTTGTAGCCGAGAAGCTGGCTCTTGAAATTATCTAATTCTACCACAGAATCACCCCTTTTCGTTTTCATAGTCCATCTGTTGTCTATTGTATCGGATTCCCGACACGAAGGCAATCAATTTATTAGACATTTACTTTGTTTCGTCTTTTAATACCTCAACCGCTTTCTGCAGCTGGTTATCATACTGTTTGTCATATTTCTCGTCCTTCGGACCGGAGTAGTTGTATTCCACCTCGATGTCCGGCTCAATGCCGACTTTGTGGATATAATTTCCCTTCGGTGTGTAATACTTCGCGGTCGTGATCTTGATCGCATCGCCGTCCTCAAGCGGACAGACCGTCTGTACAATGCCTTTTCCGAATGTTTTCTTTCCGATCAGCGTGCCGTAATTGTAATCCTTGATCGCACCGGCGAAGATCTCCGAGGCACTTGCACTGTTCTCGTTGACAAGCACTGCGATCGGCAGATCCAGACACTTGCCGTCCGAAGTATAATCCTCTCTCTTGCCGTACTTATCCTCGGTGTATACGACCGTTCCTTCCGGCAGGATCTGATTCAGAATATCAACCACCGAGGAGATCAATCCGCCCGGATTGCTGCGCACATCGACGATCATACTCTTCATATCCCGGCTCTGCAGATCCTTGACGGCTGCCTTAAACTGTTTTGCCGTATTTTTCTGGAACTCGCTGATCTGTATGTAGCCGATTCCATCGTCCAGCATCTCGTAGCTGACGCTCGGCAGATCCACATTGGCGCGCTCCACGTCCATCTCCAGCGTCTCTTCGGTCGATTCACGGTATACCTGCAGATGCACGGTCGTTCCTTCCTCGCCGCGGATATTCTTCACAAGCTCCGACAGTTCCTTGCTCGTTGCCTCGATATCATCCACTTTTAAGATCTGGTCACCGTCCATAAGCCCTGCTTTTTCCGCCGGTGTGCCCTCATAAACCTTGGACACGGTCACTTCCATCGTGTTGGCATTCTGTGCCAAAGCCGCTCCGATACCGTAATAATTGCCGGATGTCGTAATCTGCAGGTCCTTATAATCGTCGGCGGTATAGTAGACCGAATACGGATCGCCGAGCCCACTGAGCGTTCCCTTGTAGATCGCGTTGCGCACATCATCTGCATCGTATTCATCGTTGTAATACAGATCAATGTATGCTAAAAGTTCCTCGATCTTATTGACCGTTTTCCTGTTCAGGACTTTGTTGTCCGAAGTCTGCGTCAATCCCTTCGGGCTGATGATCAGATAGTTTCCGGTTGCATTCGCATACAGGGACAACCCGACCGTAGCACCGATTCCTATCACCAGACATCCGATCAGCATGCCGAGCACGATTCCCATTCCGAAACTCTTGCGCTTCTTCGGCTTCTCCTGCGGCGGCACCGGTGCCGTATAAAGTTGTGTATATTCTTCGTTGTGATCCATTTCTGCCTCCATTCTCACAAGCGCATTCCCGACGGCTTTTCCTTTCAATACGGGAAAAGCCATGCTCGCAGTACAAGCCTGTCAGCATGGCCATCTTGATTGTTATTACACCTTCAAATGTTTACGAATCGTCAGACGACTTCCAAGGAATCCGATTCCGACACCAAGAACAACCGCAACCGGAACCAGCGTGTGGAATACGGTGTGTACGGAAACGAAGTCGATCATCGAACCAATGAAATTAAACTTCTCTGCAATATATACTATAATCTTCTGGTACATAAAATATAACAGAACGAGCGGTATTGCCGCGCCGATGAGTCCGATCGACACACCTTCCACGATAAACGGCGCACGCACCAGATAATCGGTCGCACCGATCAGTTTCATGATCGCGATCTCCTCCTTGCGGACGGAGATACCGACCGTAACCGTGTTGCTGATCAAAAAGATGGCAACGCCGAGAAGGATCAGTATAATGCCCGCCGATACATAACCGACCAGGCGGTTGAAATCCGTAAGTGTATTGGCAACCTTGGCGGATTCTTTCACATCGCGCACCCCGTCAAGCGATTGCAGATAGGTTACGAGCGAATTCTGCATCGACACATCACTCAGATAGATCTGATAATGTGCACTGTTGGCAAGCGGGTTATCTCCCGAGAATCCCTGTGCAAGTTCTTCCCGCCCCTGGAAATACACGCGTTTGTAATCGTTCCATGCTTCCTCCGCGGAAACATATTCGATCCGGCTGACCTCCACACGCTTCGTGATGTCCTCACCGATCTTCCTGATCTCGTCCTCCGACAATCCCTTGTCGAAGAACACGGTTACCGACACGCCTTCCTCGATGGAATGTACCGTTGCGGTAAAATTCGTAATAATAATATAGAAAAGTCCGAACATGAAAATACATGCCGCCATCGTTGCGATCGATGCCAGGGAAAACATCTTGTTTCGGAAAATATTTTTAAACCCCTGCTTGATGGAATAAAAAAAGGTATTAATCTTCATCGTCAAAATCACCCTGCTTACTATCACTGACGATAGTACCTTTCTTTACAGTTATTACGCGCTTCTTCATGACCTTGACGATCTCCATGTTATGGGTTACGACAAGAACCGTCGTTCCCTTGGCATTGATCTCCTCAAGGAGCTTCATGATCTCCCACGCATTGTTGTTATCCAGATTACCGGTCGGCTCATCCGCAAGCAGGATATCCGGTTCGTTGATGAGCGCACGCGCGATCGCAACACGCTGCTGCTCGCCACCCGAAAGCTGCTTCGGGAAAGAGCGATACTTTGCGGCCAGCCCCACAGTGGAGAGCATGACCGGCACTTTTCTGCGGATGTGGCTGTTCGGCTCCCCGACAACCTTCTGCGCGAAAGCGACATTATCGTATACATTCCGATCCTTCAGAAGCCTGAAGTCCTGAAAGACAACCCCGACATTCCTGCGGTACTTCGGAATCTGTTTTCTTCTGATTTTATTTAATACTTTTCCATCGACCGTGATGATACCCTCGGTCGGTTCCAGCTCCTTTAATAATAATTTAATTAGTGTTGACTTGCCGGATCCGCTGTCTCCGACGATGAACACAAATTCTCCGTCTTCTATTTCCAGATTCACATCATTTAAGGCAGGAATTCCTGCTGAGTACGACTTACTGACATGTTCCAGTTTAATCATTTTTTCTCCTTAATTAGTAGTCCAGTGTCTCCATATACTTCATGTACTTGACTACCATGAGCGCAATCTTAAACGTGATCGCATCCTCGAAGACTCTTAAATCCAGCCCCGTACTCTTCTGGAGCTTGTCCAGACGATACACCAGTGTATTACGGTGAATGTACAGTTGTCTGGATGTTTCTGACACATTGAGGTTATTCTCAAAGAATTTATTGATCGTTGTCAGGATCTCCTCGTCGAATTCATCCGGTGATTTACCGTCGAAGATCTCCTTGATAAACATCTTGCACAGAGGAATCGGCAGCTGATAGATCAAACGTCCGATACCAAGCTGTGAATAAGCGATCACATCCTGGTCCTCAAAGAAAATCTTACCAACATCCAGTGCCATCCTTGCTTCTTTATAAGAACGCGATACTTCCTTTAACTCATTGACAATCGTTCCATAGGCAATATGGACGTTACAGTTTGCATCCGAACGAAACAGGTTGATGATCACATCAGCCGTCTTCTTCAGATCGTCATATGTCTCATTTTCGCTCAGTTCCTTGACCACAATGATGTTCTTCTCATCCACTGCCGTAACAAAATCCTTGGATTTGCCGCCAAAGAGCCCGCGAATCTTCTCCAATTCATTTCCATCCTTCTCCCGGTTCGTCTCTACAAGAAAGACAACCCTGCGCATCTCCGTCTCAATATGAAGCTTTTTTGCGCGATTGTAAATATCAACCAGAAGCAAATTGTCCAGAATCAGGTTCTTGATAAAGTTATCCTTATCAAAACGTTCCTTGTACGCAACAAGAAGATTCTGGATCTGGAAGCTGGCAATCTTTCCAATCATATATACATCCTCGCTGTCCCCGTAAGCGAGCAAAATATATTCCAGCTGATGATCGTCAAACACTTTGAAAAACTGACATCCGCTGACAACCTGACTGTCCGCCGGCGATCCGACAAACGACTGCGCAGGTGTAATAAACTGTTCCGCATCCGGGAACGTTGCTGCGAGAATCTTGCCCTCCACATCAATCACACAGAGATCTGTTCTTGTAATACTTTTAAGACCATCGATTGTATTCTGAAGTATCTGATTGGAAATCATAACCCTTTCTCCTTATCCCCATATTTGCTTACGCATTAATATCTTTTACTATTTTAATATATTAGTACAAAAAAATAAAGAGGAAATGCATAAATTTTATGCATTTCCTCTTTTTGGTTTTTCATCAATTAGTAATTTTGTACGAGAAAGCATGCCAAAACAGCATTATTTAGAAGTCCTGTGAGGAATATTCCATAAAACCTTCACCAAGCACCTCGCGCACATCCGATACGATCACAAAGGCCTCCGGATCGACATCGTTGACGATCTCCTTCAACTGCACGATCTCTTTTCGCGAAACCACACAGTAGAGCACACACTTGTAATCCTGCGTGTACATGCCTTTGGCATCGAGCCCCGTCACTCCGCGGTCGAGCTCATCCATCAGACGCTTTGCCACTTCCTTGTGATGATTCGTGATAATGAGTGCCGCTTTGGAGTTCTTGAAACCTTCCAGAAACGCATCGGAAACCTTCGTCATCACGAAGATCGATACGACCGCATACAGCGTTGAGCGCAGACCGAACACATACAGACCCGTGATCACGATCGCCGCATCCATCACCTGCATGATCTGCACAACCGAATAATGCCGGAGTCTCGCCTGAATCAAAGCCGCAACCATATCGGTTCCTCCGGTCGTCGCCCCCGCGCGCAGCACGAGGCCCATTCCGATTCCTGTAAACGCACCGCCGAACAGCGCCGCAAGCAGGTAATCATCACCCGACAGATCCACGCCCGGGATGATGTAAAGCCATACCGACAGCATCACCGTCGCAAAAAGCGTTCTTCCTATATATTTCTTTCCAAACTTAATATATGAATAAATAAAGATTGGAACATTCAGAACAATGTTGGTAAACCAGAGTGGAATACCACCGTGCACCAGTGATTTCGTCAGACTCCGGATCACGATCGTAAGTCCGGTAAAACCTCCGGTTACAAGACCGACCCTGTCGTAGATACACTGGATCGCAAGTGCCATCACCGCTGTTCCGACCAGAATCAGCACATAATTCCACGCAATCTGTTTTGCCTTATTTGACATATGTTTCATTTTCCTGTTTCTCGCTATAATGATTTAAATGCTTCTCCAGTTTGTGTGCACGGAACATCTTGCGGATGCCGTTGGCAAACCCATTTTTCGGATTCTCAAGCTCCATCGTTCCCATACCGTACCACAATCCGGCAGACAGTTTCTCTCTGTTCTCCATCAGGAAATGCTCCTGCATCGGACTCGGAATCACACTGATGATGACATCCGGCGTCTGCGAATTGATCTCATTGATCAGGGCATCAAGATTGCCCGAGCATTCTTCAAGCGCTTCCGCACCGATCACATCACACTTCGGATAAAGTTCCATAATACGGTCGCACATCTGCTGCGTCTGTTCCATCGTCTGCCCCACAACAAAGATCGTCTTGTGATTGCGCTCGATTCGCTTCATCATCTCAAAGAAGAAATCATGATGGTCGATCTCATGCCTTCTCTGGTAAGAATCCGCGCCGACCGCCTCTAAGATTCCCCTCTCTGCGATCACCGTATGTTCCACGGTTGTAAGTACCTCCCGGATCACATCATCGGATTCCGCCTGAAGCAGCATATCCATATTCACTTCTTCAATCGTATGGAATCCACTGTCAGACATATTTTTTCCCACATTCATGATCGTCTCACGAACGGTATAATTGTCCAACTCGATTCCCGCAACATCAATCGTTTTAATCATAGCGCCTCTAGTATAACAAAATTGGATTCTTTTGGCAACGTACACATTTTTCGTCTCGTTTTTGATTTTGTGCGACAATTCCCAACATCTTTATTTGTTTTTTGACATTTGAAATGTCAATATCTTTTATGAATTTTGACACGCTTCGACAAAATTTATGATATCTTAACAAAACAATCGTTTGTTCCAACAAAAAAAATGCGCAAAAAAATTGCCTTGATTTTGTGGATAACGTGCATAACTTCGTGTATAACTCCATTTTCTAGCATTTCTCGGCTTTCAATTGTGGATAACTTTTCCACGGATCCGACATGCATTTTTCCAAAAATCTTTTTTCGTGCAATCTTTTTGTGCATTTTGTATATTTATCATTTTTTGTATTCTTTCATCCTGCATGATGCGAGATGAAAATACTGCATTTGACAAAAAATTACGGCAATTCGATAGAAACGATCTCTGAATAATCACCCTCTGTGTAATTATCATCGTCCTCATAGTATGCGTAAACACGAAGTTCAACATTTCCGCTGAGTTCCGGCTCCTCGATCGTATAGGAAGTGGCCGATGCATCCGAAATCTCTGCGATCTCGTTGAAATCATCTTCTCCCGCCGGGCTCATCTCGATACAGTAACCGCTCACACCGTCCGTATCGCTCATATTCCATGTGACTGTCCATGCACCGCTTGCATCCTGCTGCACACGCACATTCTGAGGAACCGGCATCTCCCACAATACCGTCTTTAAATTCGTAAAGGTTGTATACGTGGTCGCGTTCTTTGACGTATGATATCCACCGACACCATATTCATAGGTTACCCCGCGAACATTGGTATTATCCGTATAAGATGTGACTTTTCCGCCTTTGATCTTCTTAATGCAGGTGAAAGCGGTATCGCCTTCCTCTCTTCGATAAATACAGTAACCGTCCACATTCGATACAGCTTTCCACGTAAGCTGTACATCACCGTCATTCGTCAATGTCGCAGAAGTCACACTGACCGAAGTCTTCGGAACAAGCCCGTAATAAGATGCAATGCCAAGCGCATCCGCCTCGCCGAGTTTTGTCAGCATGCTGCTCGAACCGAGATACTTTGTACAGTCACTCGAATTACTGATGTATGCGTGCTCCACGATCAGCCCTGCAAATCCGGAATTCTTGCTGTTGCGGATCACACTGTAATAGTCCGATAGTGACTTGTCCGGATATTTTGATTTGTTTTCAGAATTGCGGATCAGCACACCGTTATTCTTCAATCCCAGTCCCACAAGACGGCTCTGAATGCACTGTGCGACCGATTTTCCCTTACTGCCGACCTTCGCATTGTAATTGCCGTTCGGATAATACACACACGCACCCTTTGTTCCACTGCTGGTCGATGCATTATTGTGTAACGAAACAAACAGATTCGCACCGTTCTTTTTCGCATTTGCCACGCGTCCTTCGAGCGATACATAATAATCGCTTGTGCGTGTCATATACACCTTCACTCCCATGTAGGTTTCCAACTTTTTCTTGCAGGCCTTGGCGATTGCCAGATTAGCATCCTTCTCTCGGTAAAGTTTGCTGCCCCACTTGCGTGTTGCTCCGGCATCGTAGCCGCCGTGTCCCGGATCAAGCGCGATGACGATCGGCTTCACCGGTGTAATCTCCTGTGTTGCAGCCTGCGTCTGCGGTACGCCCGTGATCAGGACCGCCGCAGCGGCAATCATTGCCAATAGTTTCTTTGTTGTATTTCTTTCCTTTGGTCTCATCGACTTTTTACTCTCCTGTTATCGCGCACTACTTTACCTTGATCTTCACAGCGGCAGAGTAGCTTCCATAGTAATTGGTTCCCTCGTGCGTCTTGTATGCACGCACCTTATATTTGTATGTTGTGCCTTTTTTCAGTTTCTTATTGGTATAGGAGACTTTGCTCTTTCCCTTCACCGTTGCAATCTTTTCATATTTCTTTGTCTTCGTATTCAGGCGGTAGATCTCATATCCGGTGACATGTGCGGATTTGCTCCACTTTACGGTCACGGATGAAGATTTCGTTGTAAGCTTGACGTTTGCCACTTTCTCCGGTTTCGTCACCTGTACCTTTACCGTTGAAAAAGCGCCATAATAATTGCTTCCGTCATACGTCTTATACGCACGGACTTTGTAGCTGTATGCTTTTGCCGCGGTCAGTTCACTGTCTGTGTACATCACATTGGAGCCGCCTTTGATCGTTGCAAGCTTAACATATTTACCAGTCTCTTCATTCAGGCGGTACAGCTGATATCCGCTGGCACGTGCCACCTTCTTCCATGACAGATCGATCGCATTCGAGTCGTAAGCATCCACAACCGGTGCCTCAGCCTTGTCCGGCTTTGTCACTCCTGCTGCCTCCTCGGAATCGGCACCCCAATAGGTATCGGTTCCGATCGTCTTGCTTGCCCGGACCTTGAAGCGGTATTCGCTCGCCGAAGCAAGTCCGGTTACATCATAACTCGTGACATCGGCTCCAACCGTTGCGAGCTCCTCAAAGGAATCCAAATTACTGTTATAACGGAAAATGCAATATCCGTCAGCGCCTTCCACTTCATCCCATGACAATGAGATACCTGTTACGCTCTGGGTGTCCACACTAAGTCCGTTTACCTGTGCCGGAAGTGTTGCCGCCTGCACTACGGACGAATAAGTTCCGTAATAATTCGTTCCACCGATCGTCCACATGCAGCGTACCTTATACTGGTATGCATTTCCCGCTTTCAGATTCGTATCCGTGTAGGTCGTATCATTCACGGTTGCGACATATGCATAGCTTCCGCTCTCTTCATCATAACGGTACACGCGGTAATTCTCCGCATCGCCCGCATCATCCCATGTCAGCGTAACGGTGGTGTCCGTATTGTTCGACATCTTCACATTCTCGGTCTTGACATTCGTATCCTTGTACCAGAAATCCATGTCAATGTTGGATGAATAACCGCTCACCTTATAGGTGGATGAATACTGCCAGAATTCATAATCATATGCCGTATCCTCATACGGAATTCCACTCTTGGAATTGCTCGTTGTTGTATTGTTGTAACGCGCGATCCAGATCGTACAATCCGCAAGGTCGTTCGGATTCATTTTGGTCTTATACCAGGAATAACTTGCATACACACCGGCCTTATACCCTGCGCCTGTAATCTCGTCAGCAAAAGCCTGCACAACTGCAGTCTCCTTTGCCTTGGACAGCTTCGCATCCGTCAGTCTCTTGGTTTCACGTCCCGACTCGCGGTCCATAATGATCGGCATATCGATATCCCAGCCATACTGATCAATGAGATTCAGCACATAATCAGCTTCCTCCACCGCTTCTTTGGCATTGATTGCCTGCGAGAAGATATATAATCCGACATTCACCTTATTGGCCCGTGCGCCCTTAATATGTGCACTTGCCACAGTATCTTCATAAATCGATCCATCCTTGGTATCTCTTGATGCAGCCCGGACAAAAGCGAAATCTACACCCGCATCGTGAATCTTCTTCCAGTCGATTTTGGAGACCGTACTTCCACGACCTCCTCCCTGCCACCACGACACATCAATACCATTGATCAGTTCACAATCTTCATAAGCAACGTCATGATAATACGTTGCATTATTCAGATCACTCACTGTCGTAAAAGATCCTTCCAGAAACAGATTCGTATACGTTGTCGCACGAAGCATCGGAATCTGATCCAGATCATACACCGCCGGCGCATCCACACTCTTTGACAGCAACGCATAATCCTCCGCCGGATCACACGTCATCTCATCCACGATACTCTGTCCCATAACGCCGTCCGGCTCTATCACAACGTCAGCTTTCACATTCTGCGGTACAACAAATCCCGCTGCTACGACCGCCAGAAAACCGACACCAAACCATCTCTTGTCTTTCCAAAAAATCAAACTACTACTTCCTCCTATGTTACCTGTTAACTATTTACACTTGCACCTTCTATAGTACCTTCTGCCGGACTTGCGTGTCAACGCATACGCCCCAATCTTTATAAATTCTTTCATTTCTGTTTTTCACATTTTCTCATATCGGTTGTCTGCACCATATTCACAAACGCTAGTTACAAAGAATCACGAATTTACCGCAAGACCGCGGTTTGCAAATATGGTGAGGACAACCTGTCCGAGAAAATCCCCGCGAAAACCGATTGTGAAAGAGCTGTAAAAAAGGGCTTCGATTCTGTACACGCAAGTCCGTCAGAACCGAAACCCTTTGAAGTCGATAAACTGTATTGAATTAGAAAATTCTTCTTACTGCAAGAATTGTTCTGTAGTTTGCCGGGGATGTAAGCTTAATTCCATCGCTCGGGTTACTTGCATGAACAATCGTGTTATTTCCTACATAGATGGCAACATGTCCACTGTAGCAAACGATGTCACCCGGCTGCATCTCGGATGTGCTCACACCGTATCCGACACTTCTTAACGCGCTGGAACTGTGCGGAAGGCTTACACCGAATGCTGCGTATACAGACATTACAAATCCGGAGCAGTCTGTTCCGTTTGTCAGGCTTGATCCACCATAGACATATGGGTTGCCGATAAACTGGCATGCATAATTTGCAACCGATGATCCGGAAGTTCCGCTCGGAGCACTGTAAGACTTACTGCTTGAGCTTGACGAACTTGATGAGCTGCTGGAAGAACTGCTGCTTGAGCTTGATGAACTTGACGAGCTGCTCGAGCTTGCTGCAGCCTGCTGTCTCTCCTCTTCCTTGCGGGCTGCTTCCTCAGCAGCCTTACGCTCCTCTTCTTCCTTCTTGAGACGCGCCTTCTCTTCTGCGCGGGACTCTGCATACGTATATTCAGTAGATAAATCAACATAATCAGCGGATACATATCCGTTTCCCTCGGAAACCGATACTCCAACCCATCCGTCAACGGACTCATCGACAACGGTCAGATCCTCACCGCCAGGAACAAGGGTCATTACCTCATCCTTGCCGGATGCACCCTTACGAACCTTTAAAGTCTCAGTTGTTACAACTGCAACTCTTCTTCCTGCCTTCTTGGCAAGCTTCTCGTTGCCGACTGCAACATATTCACTCTTTACAAATCCGGTTACATTGCCGGACTTGATCTTGTACCAGTCACCCTTAGTTCCGATCACGGTACCAACGTTGTTCTTATATAATTTACCAACGACTTTGCTGTCTGTTGATGCTTTCTTACGTACATTTACATAATCGTTAACCGTTGCCACTGCAAGGTCTGCATACTCAGATGCAACAACCGGAGTATCATTCTCAGTCACTTCCGGCTGAGCGCTTGCTACGGTTTCTTCATCCTCGATTTCTGCCACACACTGTGCCAGTGCAAGTGAGATACCTGCAGTCGGTAAAACGGATGCTGTCACAATGTTCGATGTATATGTGGAAAGTCCGGCAGTCGGTGCAGCGTCTACACTGCCTACAGCAACGCCCCCAACTGTAAGTGTTGCTGCCAAACTACATGCTGTCATCTTAATTAATACGTTACGGTTCATATTGCCCTCCAATATTGTTTCGTAAAGTTTATTACAGATTTATTACAAATGTTACGATGCTATTATAGCAAAGGGGCATACCTGTGTCAACCCCAAATCCCCCTATTCGGCTACTTCTTTCACTTGATTTTCTGCCGGTTTTATGGCATAATATGGATAGGTATGAAGGAATTGATTCTTAACAGGAGGTGAATCATTATGAACATAGGAAATGTAGGCTCCGCGCTTAGTGCAATCAACGCTTCCGAACCGGCTTCGCTCATGGAATCCGTCAGTGTAAAGATGCTTGATAAGGCTTTGGATACCAATGCTTCCATGAATGACAGTATGATTCGCATGATGGAGAACTCCGTGACACCACATATTGGTGGCAACATTGATTTGTCCGTATAGAAGGCACAAAAACTTGTTTCACAATTATTACAAAATAAGGGTTGTCACGATCCGATCTGATTCGGATCATGACAACCCTCTTTTCGTTTAACGGACAATTCCTTATTTGATGGCAATTGCCTCGATCTCAAGCATAACATCCTTCGGAAGTCTTGCTACTTCCACACAGCTTCTGGATGGGAACGGAGCCGGGAAAAATTCCGCATATACTTCGTTGATTGCACCGAAATCATTCATCTCCTTGATGAATACGGTCGTCTTAACAACCTTGTCCATGGATGTTCCTGCTGCCGCAAGTAAGTTGGAGAGATTCTCAAATGCCTGCTTTGCCTGTGCAACAGATCCTTCCGGAATCTCGCCGGTTGCCGGCACAACAGGAATGATTCCCGATGTATATACCATTCCGTTTACTTCGATCGCCTGTGAATATGGTCCGATTGCTGCCGGAGCCTTATCTGTACTGATTACATTCTTCATAATATTGTCTCCTGTCCTTTCTGTTTCAAGTTCATATCCATTATAATCAAGCCTTACGGATTTTTCCATCATTAAGTGTAATTTTTCTGTGTTTATACAAAGTGCCGATCGCGCGCTTGAATGCGGCTTTGCTCAGTCCGGTCTCACGCTTGATAACCTCCGGACTTGCCTTCTCGGTAAAAGGCAGAACTCCCGCATAGGAATCGATCAGTTCCATGATCTTCGCCGCATCAGCGTCCATCTGGATATATGCCTTCTCACGAAGTGTCAGATCCAGTTTTCCGTCCGGCTTGACCGCGGTCACTTTCGCCTCGATCACATCACCGATCTTCAGAAAACTTCCGTCCTCCGATACCGGGATCTTTGCCGAATATTTATCATCCACCGCCACAAAGGTACCGAAATTATCGGAAAACTCGTACACTCTTCCGGTAACGGTAGCGCCTTTTTCATAAGGAGAATCTTTCTCGAGAAGATCATAGATTCCCTTCATGCTTGCGCAAAGACGGCTGCTCTTGTCAATATAAAGCGTGACAAGCACCTCGTCCCCCGCCTCCACATGGCTGGTCATCTCCTTATACGGAAGAAACAGATCCTTCTCAAGACCCCAGTCCAAGAACGCTCCAATCTTGCCGACTTCCTTGACGGTAAGCGGTGCGTAGGCACCAAGTGTCAGTTTCGGTGTGTTCGTTGTTGCGATCAGTCGATCCTTAGAATCTTTATATAGGAAGACATGTACCTTTTCTCCCTGACGCGCGTCCTGTGGAACCTGCTTTGCCGGAAGGAGCACATGTGTCTCGCTCGCCGGATCTTCCGCAAGATATACACCGAAATCCACTTTCTTAATATAATATAAATCCTGATATTCACCTAACTTCAAGGTCACTACCTCCTGTCTTTTCCGTTCCATGCGATTCAAAAGCCCAATCCACTCTCTTCATCACATTTCTTTTTATCCCTTCAAAAATTCCACGATTGCGTACGGTTTCTCATCGGGATCCGCCAATACAACTGTAATCTTATCTTCCTCCACCGTCACTTTCGGAATCATCGTATCCCCGCACAGTGCCGCCTTGCGGTACTCCACACGGATCTGTCCGATTTCAAACGTCTCCGGCACATAGCCCAATGCAACTTCCACATAATGGCTGTTGTTCATATGGTGATTCGTGTCCATAAAATATGCCGGGACAGCAAATGCGTCCTTCGCCTCACATTCCTTCGGCAAAGCGATCTTCCTTCCGTCACATTCCATCGGAATCTGTGGCTCCATCCCGTACAGCGCCGCCATCTCCTCCGGTACTTTGATCGGACGACCGGTCTGCGTATCCATGAGCGCCCAGATGGAATTGGCATACGCCAGCCGCTCACCATTCTCATCATTCATCGAGAAATTACGGTATCCGTAAAAGCCTTTCATCTCATACGCCCAGGTCTGTGTCGTCACCTGGTCCGTCAGTTTCGGCATCCGGTTCAGGCAGATCTGCCACGAAGTCAGCACCCACGCCTGATGATGTTCTGCCAGATAATCCACGCCGATCTGAAGCTGCTCCGAATGAAATACACTGCAGTCCTGAAAATAATCCATCAGTGCAAGCCACGTCAGTTTTCCTTCCGAATCCACTTCACTGTATCGTATCCGACTGTCAAATTCATATTTCATCGTCACGCGCTCCTTATCATAAACTTTCTGTCGATGTATCGCATTTGATAGCCTGCGAAAGCATCAATCTGGTTTATTATACCATGTCTCAAAATAATGTAACAGCATAAAAAAAAGGAACTTCAAAGAAGTTCCTTAGCTGGCCCACAAGGATTCGAACCTTGAAATGACGGAGTCAGAGTCCGTTGCCTTACCATTTGGCGATGGGCCATTGTTGTCTCAACAAATGGTATTATACATGGATACCCACTTTGTGTCAACACTTTTATTTAAATTTTTTAAAAAATTTGCACATCTTTGTCAATTACCGAATAAACACAGGTATCGCCCCATTCGAGTTGTGCCGATCCGTTCGTCTGTTCCACGATTTCTTTGTACAGAGAATCCTTCTGTCCGAGCGGAACAAGAATCGTGAGTGCAACATCTGCCGCATATTCCGTGGAAAGGATTGCCGTCTTCTGCTGACCGAACAGATACTGGAGTTTTCCAAGTCCGTTATAATCCGTGTGGATCATCAGTTTCTGTCCCGGCAGCTTTTCAATAATGGTGCTTGCGGCAAGCCCCGCCTGTGTGGCAGCCTGATACGCACGCACCAGACCTCCGGTGCCGAGCAGAACGCCACCAAAGTATCTCGTCACAACGACCGCAACATTCGTGATGCCTTCCCGAAGCAGCACGTCTAACATCGGTCTTCCGGCCGTCTGCGCCGGTTCCCCGTCGTCCGAACAGCGTGTCAGCTCCTGACGCTCCCCGATGACAAATGCCGAACAGTTGTGTCTGGCATCCCAGTATTTCTTTTTCATCTCTGCGATAAAGGTTGTTGCTTCCTCTTCCGATTCCACCGGGCGCACGGTGGCGATAAACCGGGACTTTTTCTCGGTAATCTCGCCTTCGCCGCCCTCATATACAACACGATATCCTTCTGATGTCGTCTGCATTTCTATTTCCCTGCCTGTTCATTTTATCTGTGCAATGTAAGGAACCATCGCCATATACCGAACGCCGTCAGCGACGGATCCGTTGTCGGATCATCCGTGGATGGATCATTGGTCGACGGGTCGTCCGTGGATGGATCGTCCGTAGATGGATCATCGGTCGACGGATCGTCGGTCGGGTCATCCGTGGACGGATCGTCGGTATCATCCGACTTGTTCTTATCCGGATTCTTGTCCGGCTTTTCCTCATCATCCGGAACATAATTTTCATCATGAATGCTGCATACTTTATTCATGAACGCTTCCGTTGCACAATACGGATACTCCGGTGATCCCGGTTCTGCACCGAGGATAAACACCTTTGTCTCAATGTCCTCTTCCGGACAATATGGTCCCGCGATCTCTCCGGACTCCTTACAGATGGACAATGCGACATGCTTGTCACACGTCTCTTTCGGCGCGGTTCCCGCCGCAAAATACTCTGTGTACTGGGAGGATCCGCTCGGATCGTGATCGCACACATCCGCCTCCGGAAGCAGTCCCGACTTTGCACATACCGTTGCCTGCGTGATATCTGACGGCTTCTTGAAATCCTTCGCCTTCAGATCTGCGTGGATCCGTTTCATAACCGATCTCCACAGATTCTTCGGATAGCCGGTGCTGAACTGTTTGGAGTTGTCATCATAACCGCCCCACACAACACAGGTATAGTATGGCGTAAATCCTGCAAAAAGCGCATCACGATTGCTCGTCGTTGTACCCGACTTACCCGCCTGTGCCATATCTCCGCCAAAGTAGGCACGGACACCGGTTCCGCCTGTCATAACATCTTTCATTGCATCGGTCAGAAGCCATGCGGTGTCTTCCTTAATAACTCTGTGATGATCCTTTGTCTTTGTGTTGTCAAGGATCACATTACCGTCATGGTCAAGTACCTGCGTGTAGAAACTCGGCTCAATGTACTCACCCTGATTTGCGATCGCCGCATAAGCTCCGGTCAGTTCGAGGTTCGTTACTCCCTGCGTCAGACCTCCGAGAGAAAGTCCAAGGTTCTTATCGGTATCCACAAGTGTGGAGAATCCGAAATTCTGTGCATATTCGTAACCCAGATCCACACCGATATCCTGCAGCGTCTTAACCGTCACGATATTCATGGACTTCGTGATCGCTTTGCGCAGATTCGTGTAGCCCTTGTAAGTGTGATCATAGTTGTTGTACTTCTTTGATCCAACCGTAAAAGGTGCATCATCCTGTGTGGATGCCAGCGTCTTGCCCCCCGCATCCAGTGCCGGTGCATAACATGCAATGATCTTAAACGTAGATCCCGGCTGACGTGTCGTCTTTGTCGCACGGTTCCATGTACGGTTGCCCGCCTTGTCACCACGGCCTCCGATGATCGCGCGCACCTCACCGGTACTCTGATCCATGATGGTCATTGCGATCTGCGGCTGCATGGTGATAAAAATATACTCGGAATTTTCAACGAGCTTATCGCCTTTTTCCAGAACAGCCTTCTCGTACTGGGCGATTGCATCGCGGCACTCCTCCTCGGAGTTGTAATTGATCGAGAAGTCCTGATTCTTTGTCTTTGCCTTATAATAAGAAAGCATCGTCTGGTTCGTATAATTCTTTGTCGTACCGTCCTTCTTCTTTACCTGGAACGACAGGAAGAACGAATACTTCGTTCCGACATCGTAATTGTCCGGATTTAATGCTTCCTCATCACAGATATCCTGAATGGAGAGATCCTGCGTCGACTTGATGGTCAGACCTCCCTGGTAGATAGCCTTATAGGCATCGCTCTCCGAGTAACCCTTGACATTGACCAGATCATCAAACACATCATCGATGACCGCATCGACGAAATAGGTGTTCATGGATGTCTGCACCACATCATTGTGCTCCGAAATGCGATCGTATACATCGTCCGCCATCGCCTCGTCATACTGCTCCTGCGAGATGTATCCCTGACGCTTCATCGCATCCAGCACATCTTCTCTACGATTCGCATTCTTGTCCGGATGCAGGATCGGATTGTATCCGGAAGGATTCTTGGTGATACCTGCGATCACGGCACATTCGGACAATGTCAGTTTCGATACATCCTTACCGAAATAGCGCTGCGCCGCAGCCTGCACACCAAGTGTGTTGCTGCCGAGGTTGATCGAATTCAGATAATTTTCAAGGATCCAGTCCTTGTCATTGACTTTCTTTTCAAGTTCCACAGCGATATACATCTCCTGTATCTTACGCTGTACCTGACGCTCGATCTTCTCAAGTTTGGAGATCTTGCCCTCATTCTCGTTCGCCCATTGCTCCGTGAGCACGTTGTTCTTGATCAGCTGCTGGGTGATCGTACTGGCACCCTGGCTGGTATCCATCGACTTGATATCTGCCGCCAACGCGCGGGCGATACCCTTAAGATCGATACCGTTGTGCTCGTAGAAACGCTCGTCCTCAATCGCTACGACTGCATGCTGCAGATTCTTCGGGATCTCGTCAAGTGTGACATACTGACGGTTCGATCCCTCCGCAACGAGGGTTGCGATCTCACTTCCGTCACTTGCGAGCACCGTCGTGGAATATCCGGTCGGAATGACATCGATCTCCGAGATATCCGGTGCCGATGCAAGGATTCCCTTGACCGCTCCTACGCCGGTACTGACACCGACCACGCCGAAAACAATGATGCAGACTACAAATATTTTCCAAAATATGACACCACATTTCTTGCGAATCTTCGTCGGCTTATTATCTATATCATGAGCCCGGCGTTTCATCGCAGCCTTACCGTAATTCATATTAGCCCCCTATCATCTTTGAACATCAGCCCATGGAAATTCGCCTTTGGCGTCTGCGGTACATCTTCGATGTATCGCCAGGCTGACGCATTTTATAAAAAAATATATAACCTTCTATATTATATCAAAGAAAAGGCATTATAGGAAGAAATTTTTTCCGACGCAATGTGACGCAATATGACAAAAGCCCCCGGCAAATGCCGGGGACTTTCTATTGATGTATACTAAAACTAAGGGGATTAGATTCACTAATCTAACCATTAGATTAGTGCAGATTACTCAACATCCTGTAATGCATCCGTATCCTCTTCACCGGTACGGATCTTGACAACCTTCGCCACATCGTATACGAAGATCTTACCGTCACCGATATGTCCGGTGTACAGTGCTTTCTTGGCAGCCTCTACCACGCTGTCTACAGGAATCTTGCTGACAACGACCTCAACCTTGATCTTCGGAAGAAGTGTTGCATCAACCTCAGCTCCACGGTAACGCTCGCCGGAACCCTTCTGGATGCCACAGCCCATAACCTGTGTACAGGTCATACCGGTTACACCGAGGTCGTTCATTGCTCTCTTTAACTGATCGTAACGCGAAAGCTTTGCGATAATAACAACTTTGTACATGCCGGTCGCATCCTTCGGAACGGCAGATACAACCTTGACTGCTGCATCTTTCTTTGCCTGTGAAGCCTCTGCATACTCCGGTGTTCCGAGATCGGTGTTCTCGTTGACATCCATTGTCATCGTGTTGGAAACATCCATGATGGCAAATCCTGAGTAAGCGGATGCAAGACCATGTTCCATAGAATCCAGACCTACGATCTCCTCTTCCTCTGTCACACGAAGACCGATGGTTTTCTTAATAATGATAAATGCGATCGTAATGGTTACAGCAGTCCACGATGCTACGGTTACAAAACCGAGTAACTGGATACCAAGCTGTTTGAATCCTCCACCGTAGAAAAGACCTACAACGGAATCATTTCCAGGTGCAGATGTTGTTGCGAACAAACCGACCGCGATGGTTCCCCAGATACCGTTCATCATATGTACGGCTACGGCACCAACCGGGTCATCCACATGAAGCTTATAATCGAGAAGCCATACACCGAATACAACGAGAAGTCCCGCTACAAGACCAATAATAATTGCTCCGAGACAATCCGTTACATCACAAGGAGCGGTAATTGCCACAAGTCCGGCAAGGGAAGCATTCAGACACATGGATACATCCGGCTTGCCATATTTGAGCCATGTAAAGATCATACAGGTTACAGTTGCTACTGCAGGTGCCACGGTTGTTGTAAGGAAAACACTTGCAAGCTGTGGGCCTGTTGTACATGCCGCACCGTTAAATCCATACCAGCCAAACCAGAGAATAAATACACCAAGTGCTCCAATCGGAAGGTTATGTCCCGGAAATGCATTGACTTTTGTGATTTTTCCGGATTTATCTTTCGTAAACTTACCGATACGAGGTCCAAGCATCGCCGCACCGATGATAGCGGAAATACCACCAACCATATGGATCGCACAGGAACCTGCGAAATCGTGGAAGCCAAGCTGCGACAACCAGCCGCCACCCCAGATCCAGTGTGCCTCGATTGGATAGATGAGTGCCGAAATCACTGCAGAATAAATACAATAGGATAAAAATTTTGTTCTCTCAGCCATAGCACCGGATACAATAGTTGCTGTGGTTGCACAGAATACTAAGTTAAATACAAAGTTTGAAAAATCGAAATTTGAATACGCTGTAAAAATATCAAATCCTGGTTTTCCGATAAATCCAAGGATATCCTCTCCCAGCAGGAAAGAAAAACCAATCAGAATGAATACGACAGTACCGATACAAAAGTCCATCAGGTTCTTCATAATGATGTTACCTGCATTCTTCGCTCTGGTAAATCCTGTCTCTACCATTGCAAATCCGGCCTGCATCCAGAATACCAG
>CAKRKX010000018.1 GCA_934358675.1 uncultured Agathobacter sp.
GTGCTGAGTCCTCCTGCTAATACTACGATATCCATTCTTTGCATCTCCTCTATCTCATTTTCTATTATTTACCTACATATAAAAACATTTATGTATCCTATTATAGCGACTCCACTTGCTCAAACACAAGAGAAAGAATTTGTTTGCGCACTATTTTTGATATTTGTAGCACAAATTGTAAAAAGCGCAAAAAAACGGAAGCCGTCAGTTCCGCGGCTTCCTTTACACACAATTGTGAATTTGCACATTTTTCTTATTTTTTGTAAAAACCTAACCTTGTTTTTCCATGCAGCCTCCCATTTCTATCTGCCCGATCAATGTTGCCATCATGGAAAAAAGCTTTCTGCCACAGTAATTCTTCTCTGTCAGACAGCTTCCGTACTCATAAAGTGCCTCTTTTAACTGTTCCGTCTCCGACAAGTCGATCTCATAGACCAGATGCCGGAGTATCAGTAAGCGTTTATCTCCCCATACGTCAAGCCAATTCGAAATCTCATTTAAAAAACTTTCATCTGCCACTATCGCCCGAAAGTGTTTCTGTAACGTATTCTCACTGATACCTTCTTGCCTCATTATCCTCCTTTGCATCATCACAATTGCGAGGGATCCGATTTCCCCGTCTCGTCTCTCTATCTCAAAAGATAGACTATTTTTTTGCAAAGTGCAAGACGCGATTCGCGTATAGAAAATGCATAAATATGTATCACTAAAATTGTGCAAAAAAAACCGCAGACCCTAAGGTCTGCGGCATCTTACATCGTCTTATCCTAGCACTCCGGCTCGATCAATCCGTATGTATTTCCTTTTCTCTTGTATACGACATTCACTTCGTCTGTCTCTGCGTTGCGGAATACGAAGAAATCATGTCCTGTCAGTTCCATCTGGATGCAGGCATCTTCCGGATACATTGGCTTCATACCGAATCTCTTGGTACGAACGATCTTGATCTCCTCATCATCGTCCACATCTGCCTCGATGAAATCTGCATTAAAGCTCTCTGCCACATTCATCTTCTTGGATGCGAGCTTTGTGCGGTACTTCTTGAGCTGACGCTCAATTACTTCCTCCACTAAATCAATGGAAACATACATATCGTTGCTGACCTGCTCAGAACGAATAACATGTCCCTTAATTGGAATCGTTACCTCAATTTTCTGGCGTTCCTTCTCCACACTCAATGTAACAAATACATCGGTATCCGCCGTAAAATATTTCTCAAGTTTTGCCAGGCGCTCCTCCACAGCAGCCTTAAGTCCCTCTGTAAGTTCAATATTTCTTCCGGTAATTGTGATTCTCATGCTGTCCAACCCCTTTGCTGTGTATTTGATACGTCTTATCTTGTATCATGTGCTTATTATATCATAATCAACAAAAAAAGCAACGAGTTTTCAGAAATTTTATGCATCTTTAATATCTTTTTATAACTATTCAGAACACTTACCAAAAAAGCTGCCACCCATCGGTATGTGGGCAGCAGCTTCCGATACTTATATTTCCAGTTCTTCAAGTTCCTGTGACAATTTCTCCCAGTTGTCCATGTCCTCCATGATTTCTTCTTCTAATGCATCAATCTCTCCCTGGATCTCGGTCAGCTTGGAATAGCTGGACTGGTACTCCGGACGGAGAAGTTCGGCTTTCAGTTCCTCGAGCTTTGCTTCCTTGGCTTCGAGTTCTTCTTCCGCCTTCTTTACTTTCTTCTCCAGCTTTGAACGCTCCTTGCCCGGATTGTAGTAAGCTTTCTTTCCGGTCGCCTCGCCCGCTGCCGGTGCAGCCTTTGTATTACCGCCGTTCTGGCTGATGAGTCCGCCTAGCGCAGCCGGAGACTTCCTATAGCCGTTGTCTTCCTCCGCCTCGCGGTCTAACTTCTCCTGATATTCCTCGTATCCGAACTGATATAAATGCGTCGTTCCGTCCTCGAACACGAGCAGACGATCCGCTACCTTCTTCACAAAATATCGGTCGTGCGATACGAAGATCAGTGTTCCGGTGAAGTCCTTTAACATGCTCTCAAGCGTCTCTTTGCCGACAATATCCATATGGTTTGTCGGCTCATCGAGGACAAGCACGTTCGGGCGTCTCTTTAAAATCTTACAGAGTGCAAGGCGCACCTTCTCTCCTCCGGAGAGCATATCAATATTTTTAAAGACATCATCTCCGCTGAACAGGAATGCACCAAGAGAATTGCGCACCTCGGTCTCCGTCAGGTTCGGAAACTCGTCCCAGTAATCGTCAAGCACGGTCTTGCTGCTCGAATACATCGCCATCTGCTGGTCAAAATATCCGATCTGCACATTCGTACCGAACCGGTACTCGCCGGAAAGTGCCGGAAGCCGGTTTACAAGGGTCTTAAGCAATGTCGATTTTCCCAATCCGTTGCCACCGAGGATGCCGAGTTTTTCACCCTTTTTCAGATCAAAATTCACCGTAGAAAGCGGATGGTCGTATCCGATCGCAAGGTTCGATACCATCAGCACATCGTTTCCGGTCTCGGTCTGCGGCTGGAAATTCGCATGGAAGGTCTTCGTGTCAAAGCGATCCGGCGCCTCGATCTTCACCATATGCTCGATCGCCTTCTCCTTGGAATGTGCCATCGACACTTTCGTCGGCTTGTTCTTAAAGCGGTCGACCATACGCTGCAGGCGCGCGATCTCCTTCTGCTGCGCGTTGTAATCCTTCATGAGCTTGCGGTAATTTTCCTTCTTGCGCTCCATGAAGTTTGTATAATTGCCCGGATAGCGTGTTGCCGTACCGTACTCGATCTCGTAGACCACATCGACGATATTGTCGAGGAACATTCGGTCATGGGATACAACAACGACTGCCTTCGGATAACTCTTGAGATAACTCTCAAGCCACTCGATCGTTGTGATATCAAGGTGGTTCGTCGGCTCGTCAAGAAGCAGGATGTCCGGCTTGCTTAAAAGAAGCTTGATAAAAGCGATCTTCGTCTGCTGACCTCCGGAAAACTCAGAAAGAGGCTTCTTTCGCTCCTCCTCCGAGAATCCGAACTTGCGGATCAGGACATCGTACTCTTTCTCAAAGTAATAGCCGCCGTCCTCCTTGAACTTTTCCTCCATCGCCGTGTAGCGCGCCACCTGCTCCTCGGAATAATCCGTCTCAAGTGCCGCTGCTGCCTCTTCGAGTTCGCGCTTGCGCTGCTCCATCGGTGCAAAGACTTTTCGCACTTCCTGCTCGAGCGTGATGGAAGGATCGTCAAAAGCGATCTGGCGCAGATAACCGATCTGCGGATTGCCTGCCTTTGCGATAAAGACGTCCGTATCACTTTCGCCTTTGTCCAGATCAACCTCTCCGTTGATCAGCTTGAGGAGCGTGGTCTTGCCGCATCCGTTACGACCGACCACGGCGATCTTCTCCGTATTTCTTATTTCGAAATTGATATCGTGCAGGATGACGTCGTCCGCAAATGCGACGGCGCCATGACTAATCTGATATAACATGATTTCTCCTTGATGATTGTTTTTGAATTCAGCAAATCATTACTGAAAGGCTTCTTTCTGAGAAGCGAGGTAGTTAACAAACTGCTCCGCCGTACGTCCGGAGATGCCCCCGTGGGAAAGTTCCCACTTGTTTGCCTCCAGTTTTAGGCGCTCGTCGTCCATCGTAACACCGGCGCGTCTCGCCAGATTGATCACGATGTCGAAGTACTCCTTCTGCGACGGTTTGGAGTAATTGATCGTGACACCGAAACGGTTGACCAGAGAAAGCTTCTCCTCCACCGTGTCGGAATGGTGACGATCGTTCGAATTATCCTGATCGTTGCGGTCATTCCAGCTCTCCTTGATCAGATGTCTGCGGTTCGATGTCGCATAGATCAAGATGTTCTCCGGCTTGGTCTCCACACCGCCCTCGATGACAGCCTTTAAAAACTTGTACTCGATCTCAAATTCCTCAAATGAGAGATCATCCATATAAATAATGAACTTATAGTTACGATTCTTGATGTCCGCGATAATCGTAGAGAGGTACTTAAACTGATGCTTGTAGATCTCGATCATGCGCAGACCGTCTTTGTAATACTGGTTGACGATTGCCTTGATACTGGTCGATTTGCCGGTTCCGCTGTCACCAAAAAGCAATACGTTGTTGGCTTTCTTGCCCTGCACGAACGCCTCGGTGTTGTCCACAAGCTTTTTCTTCTGAATCTCATATCCGACAAGATCATCGAGCATAACGGTATCCATGTTGTTGATCGCACGGAACTCGATGCCGCCCTCCGGTTTCTCATCAATACGGAATGCCTTATTGAGTCCGAACATGCCCACACCGTAATCCTTGTAAAATCCGGTGATGCCGTCGAAGAATTCCTTCTCATCCTTCGCCGCCTCGAGTGTCTTGCTGAGTGCGCGCACCTTCTCGCTCACGTTCTTATTGTACATGAGATCCTTCTTGTGGATCGCTTTATAATCGGAGATCTGACTGAAGCAACTGATTCCGAGATCTCTTTCGATCGGTCCGAAATCATAATCAAACAGTTCCTTGAAAATGCGGAAATCATTCTGTACCAGCGCATTCACGCTGCCCTCGCTCGCGCCGACCTTCTCACAGGTCATGCTGAACGGATTCTCGCTCATCATCAAAAAGAAAGTCAGGTAATTGTGCCACAGATTATCGTCAAATCCGTAATCGGTCGCCACTTTAAGGATACGCTTTACCTGCACATTGATATCTCTGACGAGGCCGGTCTTGTTGTATTCGCCCGTCTCGTATTTTCCGAAAATCTCTCCCATCTGATAGAGGATACAATCCTCATCCAGATCTCCATACATCAGTAATTGTGAAATTTCCTGATACATTTTATCGCCTCTTTCTTCCTATGTATTCTTTATTTCCGCACGCCTTCGGTCAAAAAGGCTCACAGAATCACTCATCGTTGCTATCTTTTCGATTATGCCACACAAATTTGAGATATGCAAGTTTGATACCATCGGCATGTTCATGATAACGTCAAAAGTGCTCCGCGGTATCTTTCCGCGAAGCACTTTGTGTTATATGCTCTTTCCGGTACATTTGCTTTAGTCATATTGCTGTGCGGTAAATACAAATTTCTGCGTACTGCTGCCGCTCTTTGGTGCAAAGATCAAATGTGCACCGCTGACCGCCTGACCATCCTTAATATCCAGATACAATCCGTCTCCGTTTATAATGCATACGGTTCCGTCATTATTGTATTGAAAGCGCATTTTCTCGGCTTCATACTCTCTGTAATCCTGATACACCTTCTGCGTCGTTCCGTTCAGTGTTTTCTGCGACCACACATTGGTAATTATTGTGAAACCATTGACATTATACAACACAAACTTTTGATTCTTATTACCGGCCTTCTTTTCATATAATCCGATCTCCGCACCGCTTGCATCCGACCATTCCCAATCATCCAGGCAAACGTTTGGATTATCTGCCGGCGAAATCGTATACACAATATCGTTATAATAATAATCATCACCGGTGAGCAGATAATCCTTCTTCTGCACCATTTTATATGCCCGGTAAAATCTGCGTATCGCTTGTTCTCTCGAAAGAGACACTTCCTCTGAGTTATACAGACTTACATAATCGTAAATCTTTGATTTCTTTGTAATGCTGAGCAACTTTTTGATCACTGTATTATATTGGGCGTATGACACCTTTTTGTCCGGCTGAAACTTCTTACTTGCAGTGGATTTTATAACTCCAAGCTGATAAGCCATAATGACATAAGAATCCTTCGTATCAGTATACGGAGACTTCTTGCTCTGCTTCGGCAGCTTATGACCGGTTGCCTTATACCAGTTGACCGCAAGTCTGCAAAATTCCTTCTTTGTTAATTCTTTGTCGTAATCTTTCAAAATCCCGTCGAACGTCAACTTTGCCTTTTTGGCCTGCTTCACATCCTGCTGACTTCTGAGACTCAGATATCCCAGATAAGCATCAGCATAATTAAGGCAATCCTTTTGAATATATCCGACATAATCAGACTTCCACAATACCTCCGCCCATTTCGAGTTGTAATTTGCATTGATAACCTGCATCGTATCTCCCACACAGACCGCTCCGATGCAATTCTTATCGGATACTTTCGGCTTTGCATAGACATAATAATAATGCAGAGGATCCATCACATTTCCCACCACAGCATCCTTTTTTGCCTTAACTTTCTTTCCTTTTAACTCCCTGTTCTGCTTTGTTAAATACGCATCGACCAATGCAGTGTCTTTCAGATCCAAAATATTGTTGGAATAAGCCGACCATACTCTTCCCTCATAGTACACGCGGTAGAGTTGCTTTCCCTCACAGGTGGATCTGCTGTCTATGACATAAACCGTCTCTCCTTCCGGAATGCCCAGCGAGGTACTTGGAAAACTTACTCCTCCCTTTCCGGCTTTTCCATACGCTTTAATCATCTCCCATCCATTCAGATCAACCAGATCAGTGGTAAAACTTGCAGCTGACGAAGCCGCCTGTACATTCTCCGGCAGAATGGTCACGAGCATCGCAAGCACCAGCATCAGACAGATTGCGGTTCGTAAATGCAATCTCTTTCGCATAAATTCTCTCATACACTGTTCCTCCAATTTCTACGTGTTATTTTAAAGATGTAAATTAAATACGAATTTCTGCGTACTGCTGCCTGACTGTTGCGCCCAGATCAGCTCTCCGCCGCTCTTCGCAACACCACCTTTGACGTCCAGATACAATCCGTTTCCATTGATGATGCTGACGGTTCCATCAGAATTGTATTTAAAGCTCAGCTTCTGACAGTCATATCCGATGGCCTCCTGATAGACCCCATTGTCCGTTCCGGTCAGCGCTTTCCCTGAATTTACATTGTAAATCAGCGTGAAGCCGTGGATTTCCTTTATTCGGAACTGCTGATTTTTGTCATCATTCTTTTCCCACAGTCCGATCGGAGCCCCCCGGTCCGTGCTTTTGTCATAGACATCCAGACAGAGCTTCGGATTGTCTGCCGGAGAAATGGTATATACGATCGAATAATCAGGGTCATAGAAATCATTCACCAGATAATCCGTCTTTTGAAGCATCCGGTAGGCATTGTAAAATCCAACCAGCGCACACTCTCTTGTAATGCCGGCTCTGGAATATGAGTCTAACGTATGTGCATTCAAGACACCGAAGATCTCCGACGGTGCCCCCGCAACGCGCAGCAGTCGTTTGACCAGAGTATCAAACTGATCACCCAGCAGTTCTTCGTTCGGTTTGAACTTCTTATTTTTAGTGCTCTTCACGATCCCCAGCTGATATGCCATGATGACATACGGATCCTTTGTATCGATAAACGGCGATTTCTTACTCTGTTTCGGCAGCTTATGGCCGGTTGCCTTGTACCAGTTCACGGCAAGCCTGCAGAAATCTTTTTTCTTTATCCAGCTGTCATAGGCACCGGGTTTTATAACGCCTTTTGCCAGCCCCAGTTTCTTTGCCTGTTTGATGGATGTCTGCGTGTTTCTTGTTGCACCGCTCAGATAGGAATCGGCATGATTGAGGTAAGCTCTCTGGACATATCCGACACATTGACCGAACAAAATCTCCGCCCACTTCGCGTTGTAGTTTTCCTTTATGATATCTACCGCTCCGCCTGCTGCATATACACCGATCACGTTCCCGTCTGTTACCTTGGGATTGGCATAGACATAATAGTATTTCAGCGGCTCTGTGATCTTGCCTGCCAAAACGGTCTTTTTCACTTTCACCGTTTGACCCTTGACTGTCTCTCTGGCCCACTTTTCCGTATATGCCGAATTAAATTTCGTAGCTTTCAGATCTACGATATCCTTGGCATTGACCGACCACATTCTTCCTTTCCAGAACACGCTGTAGATATACATACCGTTACAGGTGTTTCTTTCATACATCAGATAGACAATCTCTCCCTCCGGGATGGTCAGCACGGTATTCAAAATCCCCGCTCCACCCGGTCCTACCTTTCCATAGGTCTGAAACGACGCTATGGACTCCAGCTGCGCAAAGTCCGTCGTGAGTCCCGGCGTATACACTGCCGCCTGCACGTTCTCCGGCAGGATGGTCGCGAGCATCGCAAGCACCAGCATCAGACAGATTGTGGTTCTTAAAGATCGCTTTTTATTCTTTTCTCTCATATTTCTCCCTCTCTTAATTATATTTTGCCACTGTTGGATCAAATACAAAGTTCTGCGTACTGCTGCCGGACTTTGGTGCATAGATCAAATGCGCACCGTTTACTGCCTGTCCTCCCTGGATATCCAGATACAGTCCCTCTCCGTTTCTGATGCAGACTGTTCCGTCATCATTATATTCGAACGTGATCTTCTGGCATTCATATCCGTTGACATCCTGATACACCTTCCTCGTTGTTCCGGTCAGTCTTTTGTGTGAATTGTTGTTATAGAGAATGTTAAATCCGTTGGACTGATACAGATAGAAGACCTGCTTCTGATCGTCTTTTTTATCGCATAATCCTATCTCTGTTCCGCTTAACTGTCCGGTTGTTCCCCAGACGCCCAGACAAACATTCGGATTATCTGCCGGTGAAATTACATAATGTACGCCAATGTCCAGATAATCTGTCTTCTTGGTCAACGCGTATGCACGATGAAATGCATGGATTGCCACGTCACGTCTTACATCATTTGTCATTCCGGCTATGCCTACACTTGCAGGTTCGCCTGCAATCTGCACAAGTTTTTTCATTTGCGTATTAAATGAATCTATCGACAGTTCTTTCTTCGGATAGAACTTCTTGTTTGAAGTACTTTTTATGATCCCAAGCTGATGCGCCATGATCACATATGGATCCTTTGTATCGGTATACGGAGACTTCTTGCTCTGTTTTGGCAGCTTATGACCGGTTGCCTTATACCAGTTCACTGCGAGTCTGCAGAATTCTGCCTTCGTTAAATCCTCTGAATAGTTTTTTAGGATTCCGCTATAAGTAAGTTTCTCTTTTTTCGCCAATTTTATAGCCTGCTGGTGTGAACGGTTTGCACCGGCCAGATAGGAATCGGCAGAGTTGATATACTTTCTTTGAATATATCCAAATATATTGTGACCGTTTGGTGTTTTCCATAAAATTTTTGCCCATTTCGAGTTGTATTTTTCCTTAAAGATTTCGATCGTCTCTCCCGCCGCAACGGCACCACGGCAATTCTGTATCTTTGCGGACGGCTTGGCATAGATATAGAAATAATGATAGGGATCTGTGATGTTTCCTACTACGGCGGATCCCTCCGCTTTCTCACGATCTTGACTGCTATAATGATCCGGCGCTGCTGTATCTTTCAGATCCGCAACATATTTACTGTCCATGTTAAACGCCCTTCCATTATAGAACACTCTGTAAATATGCATGCTCGAACAGGTAAACCTGTCATCCGCAACATAGATTGTTGTTCCCTCCGGAATGCTTATTTTATTTGTATCCATAAAGCGAGCCCCTGCAGTAGCCTTTCCGTATGCAGCAAGCGGCATAGGCGATGCCAGATCCGTCAGATCCAAAGTAAATCCCGGTGTCGATGTCGCCGCCTGCACGTTCTCCGGCAAGATGGTCGCGAGCATCGCAAGCACCAGCATCAGACAGATTGTGGTTCGTAAAGATCGCTTTCTTATCATATTCTTCATATACTCATTCCTCCCTTTGTCTACAAGGCATCAGCCAGACATTGTTAGTTATAGTGAATCACAAACTTCTGCGTGCTGCTGTCCGACTTCGGCGCAAACTTCAAATGAGAATGCAGCACCGCACCCTTGATCAGATCAAGATATAATCCATCCTTATTCTTAAAACTTACGGTTCCGTCATCATTTGTCTCAATGGTCAGCTTCTGGTTGTCAAAGCCCACGAAATCCTGATATACATCCCTGGTCGAGCTGCAGATGGTATAATTTCCGTAGCATCCGCGAAGACGCCAGAAACCGTTGTTGCAATTCATGTAGAAGTTCTGTTCTCTTCCACCGCTGCGTTTTTCCAGATACAGGTTTTCGCCCTGGGTTCCCCAGATATCAAAATAGAGATCCTTATTATCAGCCGGACTGACCGTAAACTCCAGACCGGAAATCAGATAATCATTCGTTACCACCTGATATGCACGGTAGAACTGGGAGATTGCCGAATCTCTTGTAACCTTCTCGTTGTCCCAAGTGCCCACGGATGCTGCCTTATATACTGTATTTCCGGCTTTCGTTTTATTCACCATTTTTTTCAACAGTGCATTGTACTGTTCTGGGGTAATCACCTTATTGGTAACTTTCTTACTCGATGCAAACGTCTTCTTTCCGGTTGCTTTGCACCATAATGCCGCCAGCTTATAAAACTCTTTCTCCGTCAGTCCCTTGTCATAGTTTTTCAAAATGCCGCTATAGGTCAGCTTTGCCTTCTTTGCAAGCTTGATATTCATCATGCAGCCTCTGCCGGCACCAGCAAGATAGGAATCCGCATACGAAACATTTTCTTTTTTGATATAGCAGATACGATTCTGCCACTTAATCTGTGTCCACTCGGAATTATAATCTTTCTTTAAGATTTCGAGTGTATCTCCGACAGCAAGAACACCATAGCAGTTTACCGGCTGTTCCTCCGGCTTGGAATAAATATAGAACCAGTTATTCTGCTCCGAAAGATTTCCTACAATGGTTTTCTTTACCACTTTCTTCTTGACCGCACTCTTCGGCTGATTTACAGCTACCAGATTTTTCTCATTGATGTACTTCTTATTTACATACATCAGTCGTCCCTTATAGATGACACCGTAATACGTCTTTCCGGAACAGGTATAATTCCAGTCCCGGATATATATGGTATCTCCAGCGTAAAGTTTTTCCTGATTAAAAGCATAACTGGTTACAAGAAACGATCCGTCCTTTTCCATTGTGTATACCATCCGGATCGGCGTTCCCGAACCATTGATATCCGCAAAATCCAGATTATCAACCCATGCAATACTGGAGTAGCCGGTCACCGCCTGCACCGGCTCTGCACATGTCACAACCATCATGACGACCGCAAGCAGCGCACAGATCCATCGCCTCATTTTATTTATCCTCTTCATAAGCAGTTCCTCCCTCTTACCTTACGATTTATTATTGTAATTATATCAATTCAGGACCGTTTTTTGCCTTTTCCGACATGAATTACAGTTTTTTTGACATGAATTACAGTTTTTTTGACATGAATTACATCCTTACCGGTAACGTTTTCAGGCTTCAATTTTTTGCACGCCGCATATTGCATAGAACCGGTAACCAATTTTATTCCACAACAACAATGGGACGTGATTCAAAGAATCACGCCCCATTATTTGATATAGAGTCTTTCCACCTGAAATCTATTGCATATTTACCGGGCGATACACTGTGTAAGTATAGGTTCCATCCGTATTCTTTGTGATCGTATCACAAGCCGTTCCCGCAAGAGTTCCGTCGGAAGAGTATCCGAACACCGTCTCAACACCGGTCTCTTCCGGCAACGCTTCTGCACTATACTCTGCAGCTCCTGCATCAGACTTCACCGAAAAACCTCCGTCCGCATTCGCTGTATAAGTTTCCTGTGAGATAATTTCGGCATACTGCCTGATGTACTCCTGTGCCTCCTCGGACGCAAATGTGCCGAACCCGATCAGTTTCTGCTCCCATTCACTTGCCAGCCGACCTTCGTCTGATGTCGCTTCAACATCTGCAACGTCATCTTCGTCCTTTGTAATCTGCGACTCTTCCTGCTGTTCAAGCTGCGCAAAATACATCTCTGCCGCAGTGTCATCCGCCTTTGTTTTATCGAGCGGAATGGTAAAAAGCGCCTTCATTCCATCAAAATCTTCATTAATGGAATAATCTCCTGTTTCTTCATCCAATGTAAACGCCTGCGACTCGTTTCCGAAGCTTTCAACAACGCCCATGTAGACGCCCATGTTCGCAAACGTTTCCAGGTTATCGCATTCAAGGATTTCATACTGCACCCCGTCCTGCACGAAAGAGGATACGCCAGCGTTTAACGTTGCATTATTTACATCCAGAAAGTTTTTACCATGGATCAGCGCTGAAACACAGAATGTCTGATAATCCGCATCCATGATATCCGGCATTGCTTTGCCGTCTTCCCGCGCAATGGCAACGACCGCATACGTTTTCTCCTGGTCAATCTCTTCCTGGCTTGCCTCCGGCGCAACCGGGCTTAAATGTTCTCCTGAAACGAGTCCCATCAATGTAATATCGTACCCGTCTGTCTTCTGTGTCTCATTTACCGTGATCGCATCCTTGCTCTCAAATGCTTTTGCCAGTCTGCCGTCCTCCGTCATCTGATCTGCCACCTGCGATGGGGTAAGATAACGGTATGCCGCATAACCGGATACCGAACCGATCGCGAGTATTGCAACGGCTGCCGCTGCGGCAGCGCCTGAACGAAATGTTTTCTTTTTCATAGTCTGTGTCTCCTTTGCCGTTTTCAGAATTGATGCATTCAGGCGTTCTTCTGGAACACAGTCGGGAAGAAGATTTCGTTTTAATAATTCATCCATATCTTTCATGAATAGTAATCCTCCAATTCTTTCTCCAGCAATGTTCTGGCTTTGTGCAATCTGCTCTTGACCGTCCCCTCCGGAATTGCCAGAAGCTTTGCAATTGCTGCAACACTCTGTTCTTCCATATAGTACAAAAGAAGCGGAATCCGGTATCGGTCATCCAACCGGTCGATTGCTTTCCAAAGCATGCGTTTTTCCTCATCCGCAACAATGCTCTCGGTCATATCCGGGCAATCACACTCCGCCTGCTCCGGTTCCAAATCGGCGGTCTGCGGCACAATCCGGCTTCGCCATGCAAGTTTTCGCACACGGTTTCGCCACAGGCGGATTGCAACGGAAAGCAGATAGCTTTTCGGGTTATCCTCATACCGAATCGCCTCCAGCTTCTTTGTCGCTTCCAGAAATGTATCCTGGTAGAGATCGTCCGCGCTCGCTTTTTCTTTTGTCAGGTGCATGCAGAAAGAATAAATATCCTTTCCGTAAAGCAAAATGCACTGTTCCAGTTCCTGAATTGTCATGTTAATTACCTTCTCTTCGTGAACGTCAGCCCATGAAAATTGCTGACGCAATGGGGCTGACGCTACATGTTGGGTTTTCAAAGAAAACCCAACACATTCTGTGCACAGATTTGAAAAACTCATTTTCGTCTTTCACTTATACATTGTAACAACTTTGACCGCGGTTCACTTATTTAAAAATAATTTCCTATAATTCGAAAAATGACCGCCCTGTAAGGACGGTCATTCATAGTTACGGCTGATTTTCATTTTACACGCTCCAGTTCCACCCATGAGATCGACCATTTCCTTTACGATTGCAAGTCCGATTCCGGAATCCGTAACACAATAAGTCACGCGAAGCCGATCCCTTTGCGTGTCTTTTATAAAATTAGTGAAGGAAGCCGAATGAGCTGACGATTGCTGCTTCTTTTGCTTTGCCGGAGCATACCTGGAAAAAGCAGATGATCTTCACAACCAGAAGAATGATCGCGCACACGCCGCCTGCGATCGGAACGATCACGGTCCAGCAGAGAACTGCTGTAATAATACCTACCAATACGGTACATACCGTCAGTTTTAAAGCCTCGCGCACATGGAACATAATGTAATTGGAATCCTTTGCTGCCAGCAGCGCAATAATGATTCCGATCGTTCCAAGCAGATAAGGAAGCATTGCAAACACCTTATGATCCGAGATATCCTGCGGGTTAAATTCCGCGGTATGATCCTTCGGATCCACATACGGTGCGCCGTATGGTGGCATACCGCCAGCATAATTCTGCTGAAATCCCTGATTATTCATCTGTGGATTTCCCTGCGCATTAAACTGCGCGTTCGCCTGCTGATTTCCCTGTGGCATTCCGTTTTCCGGCTGCGTATATGCCTGCTGCTCGTTTGCGCCCATTGCAGCACCGCACTTCGTGCAAAAAGCGCTTCCGTCTGTCACTTCACTTCCGCATTTTGGACAAATCATGTTTTACTCCTCCTAAACATATGTAATTTCTTTATTTCTTATTGTAATGATTCGCCCTCACAGTGTCAATGAACTTACTCTTTATTTTCCTTAACATTACTTTAAAGTTCCTTTAAGGTTCGTATTGTACACTAAGTCCATCAAAAGGAGGTAGCACATGAGCGATCAGATGATTTTTAAACGCTATGAAATAAAATATATGCTGACAAAACAACAGAAACTACGCCTTTGCCAAATGATGCAAAGCGTTATGGTTGCGGATGAACACGGACGGAGCACGATCCAGAGTCTCTACTTTGACACCCCGGATTACCGCCTGATCCGCACCTCACTGGACAAGCCTTTTTATAAAGAAAAGCTCCGTCTCAGAAGTTACGGTGTCGCAACCGAAGACAGCCATGTTTTTATCGAATTAAAGAAAAAGTACGACTCCGTCGTATACAAAAGGCGTATCGGAATGACCGAACGGCAGGCCACTGCTTATCTGCTCTCCCATGAGCCGGTCAGCGAGTCGCAGATCTCACGCGAAATCGATTACTGCATGAATTATTACAGAGACCTCGCCCCGCACATGCTGCTCACCTATGAGCGCGAAGCATTCTACCACAGAACAGACCGCAATCTGCGCATCACTTTTGATGAAAATATTTTATGGCGAAACTATGATGTCGATTTAAAAGCTGGAATCTACGGCACTCCGATCCTGAAAAAGGATCAGGTGCTGATGGAAGTCAAGACCGCCGGAGCAATGCCGCTTTGGCTTGTACAGTTTCTGAGCGAAAACAGGATCTACAAGACATCATTTTCCAAATACGGAACCGCATACAAAACTTTGATGCAGCGCACCGGCGAGTGTGAGGCCGCTCTTGCCGACGAAGCCGCATCGATCTACGAAAAAGGAGGAATTTACAATTATGCTTAATACATTATTCGAATCGATTTTCACAACAACCGACGCGACATCCGTCGCACAGTTTCTGCTCTGTATCGCAGTGTCGTTACTGCTCGGTTTCCTCTTTGCGATCGTGTACCGCTACAAGAACCATGCAACACAGAGTTTTCTGATCACACTCGCACTCCTGCCCGCAACCGTGTGCGCCGTCATTCTGATGGTCAACGGCAATGTCGGTGCCGGAGTTGCCGTAGCCGGCGCTTTTTCCCTCGTGAGATTCCGCTCCGTGCCGGGCAATGCGCGTGACATCGGAACGATCTTCCTTGCGATGGCAGCCGGACTGATGACCGGAATGGGATACCTCGGATACGCAGTGCTTTTTTCGCTCATCCTCGGACTGGTCATGATCATCCTGACACAGACCGGATTCGGCATCGCCGATGATTCGGACGCAGACAAGACACTACGCATCACGATTCCGGAAGATTTAAACTACTCCACCGTTTTTGACGATCTGTTTGCACAGTACACCACAAGCTGCAAACTCATCTCTGTTAAGACAACGAACATGGGCAGCATGTTCAAATTACAGTATCATCTGACACTCGCGGACCCATCTGCGGAAAAAGCATTCATCGATGCACTCCGCTGCCGTAACGGCAACCTCGAGATCAGCATCACACGACAGGAGGCGAATACGTATGAGTTATAACAATACAAAATTACTTGCAGCCATATTAGGCTATTCTTTGCTGGCATGCAGCATCTGCGGATGCACAACCAATACATCCACACAGACGACCGAAGCAACCGAATCTTCTGAGACTTCCGAATATGCAGTTACTTATCTTGACAGTGACGATATGTTCACCGACCGTGACAAGGAGGTCGGTTATGATGAGGAGACCGCCGTATCGGTCACACTCGCAGATGGCGCAACCAGTTGCGACGATAATTCCGTAAGTATCGAGGATGACACCGTGACGATCTCCAAGGAAGGCACTTACATTTTAAGCGGCAGCTTAAGCAACGGACAGATCATCATTGATGCCGATGAAAATGCGAAGATCCAGCTTGTTCTTGACAATGCTGCCATCAATTGTGGCACAAGTGCCGCCATCTACGTGCGACAGGCCGACAAGGTATTCGTGACACTTGCATCCGGTTCCGAAAATACATTAAGCAACACCAGTGACTTTGTGGCGATCGATGACAACAATATCGACGGTGTCATCTTCTCCAAATCCGACCTGACGCTCAACGGATCCGGTTCGCTCACCGTAAACGCCGCTTACGGACACGGCATCGTCTCCAAAGATGATCTCGTCATCACAAGTGGAACCTACACGATCACTGCCGCCAAGCACGCCTTAAGCGGCAAGGACAGCGTCCGCATCGCAGACGGTGTCATCACACTCGATGCAGGAACCGATGGCATCCACAGCGAAAACACCGATAAGGACGGCAAAGGTTTTATCTACATCGCCGGCGGGGACATCAATATCGAAGCGGACTCCGACGGAATGGATGCCGAGGAAACGTTACAGATCGACGGCGGCTCCATGACGATCGCAGCCGGAGATGACGGCGTGCACTCCGATGCAGACCTCATTATCACCGACGGAACGATCGATGTGACGCAAAGCTACGAAGGACTCGAAGGAATGACCGTGACGATCGAGGATGGCGACATCAGCGTTGTCTCTTCCGATGACGGACTGAATGCAGCCGGAGATCCTGCGGATGCGACAACGTCCTCCGATTCGACTTCTTCCGATGCTGCTGACCGTGCAGGCGATACATCAACATCAGATAACAATGCTAAGAATGCAGCACCGACACCGCCTGCCGGAGATAGCCAAGACAGTTCAGCTTCGGATATCGAAACGATTTCTGCAAAACCAGACGGTCCGAATGACAACGGTGGCACTCCACCCGAAAAACCAGATGGATCGGATAACAACGGCGGTACTCCGCCACAACGCCCGGATGATTCAAATATGCCTTCCGGCGGACCGGGCGGCAACGGCGACTTCGATGGTGGCGGCGGAATGGATGAGGCACACGATTACAACTTTATCGTAATCAGTGGCGGCACATTAAGCGTCAACGCAGGCGGTGACGGCATCGATTCCAACGGAGACCTTGTTATCACAGGCGGCACCATCTATGTCTCCGGTCCGACCAACGGTGGTAACGGTGCGCTAGATTATGCAGGCGACGCAACGATCAGCGGCGGCACGATCGTAGCTGTCGGTGCCAGCGGTATGGCACAGAACTTTGGTTCCGATTCCACACAGGGCAGCATGCTTGTAACCGTTGCAGACTCTACCTTAACCGGAGATCTGACTCTGACAGATTCCGACGGAAATGTCGTTGTATCCTACTCCCCGGAGAAAGCATACAACTCCGTTGTGATCAGTTGTCCGGACTTAAAAGAAGGCGAAACCTACACATTGAAAACCGGTGATGTAACGAACACCGTGACTATGTCGTCTCTCATCTACGGAGAAGATGATCAGATGCGAAGATAACTACGAAAAGGAGCTGCGATCGCAGCTCCTTTTTCCTGTTGACAACCATCTGTAATTACGTTATTCTATATCCACCAAAACTCATACTTTTCAAATTCGATGTGATACACCGATTTGACAAATCATTTGGTGCACGATGGTTCATGTGCACGTATACCCGAGTTTTAACAATTGAAACAAAGCAGGAACTAAATTTCCATTAACCGAGAAAGGACAGGTGAATAATATGGTATGTAAGGCATGGGAAGATCATTATCAATCCGGACGATTAAGTGAAATATTTTCTTCTGTACAAATCTAACCAAGCCACAAAATAAGGGAACCGTCCCGTCAATGAACACTGACGCTATGGCTCCCTTTGTTTATGTAACAGGTTTACTGGCCAAGCGTAAGCATCGTATCGATGCATCGTCCGGCCTCTTTCATAACCTTCTCATCCATCTGGATTTCCTCTCCGCCGTCTCCAATCAGACAATGGTATACATCACCGAGTGTGGTAAGCTTCATGTTGTGACATACACAATCCTTCGACAACGGATAGAACTTCTTATCCGGGCACTCGTACTGCAAATGCTGCACAATGCTGTTCTCGGTTCCGATAATAAATTCCTTCGCACTGCTCTTCTTTGCATAATCCATGATACCGGTCGTAGAGCCGCGGAAATCAGCCTTTTCCGATACTTCCGGAAGACACTCCGGATGTACAAGAAGGAGAGCGTCCGGATGTGCCTTTCTCGCTTTCTCCACATCACGGACCGACATACGCACATGGGTCGGGCAACCACCCTGCAGCAGCTTGATGTTTTTCTCCGGCACCTGATCCGCAACCCATTTTCCAAGGTTACAATCCGGAATAAATAAAATGTTCTTATTGTCAATATTTTTAACGATCTGTACCGCAGACGATGAAGTCACACACACGTCGCAGATCGTCTTAAGTTCCGATGTTGTGTTAATGTAGGCAACCACCGTATAGTCCGGATACATCTGCTTGACACCGGAGATCAGCTCCACATCCATCTGCTCCGCCATCGGACAGCCGGCCTGCGCGTTCGAAAGAATAACTTTCTTCTCCGGCGAAAGGATTTTACAGGTCTCTGCCATAAAACGCACGCCGCACATGATCACGGTCTTCTGCTTTGCCTGCGCCGCCTGTTTGCTCAGCCCGTACGAATCTCCGACATAATCGGCAACCTCCCAGATATCATGACTCTGGTATGCATGCGCGAGGATGCACACATCCTTTTCCTTCTTCAAACGGATGATCTCATCCTGTAATTCTCTTGTTGTAAACATAAATCTGCTCCTATCATTGAATGTCCGCCATTGGGCCGACATAATCTCTCCTGGTACTGCGCCCTGAAAAAGCGTTATCCCTAGTATACTCACTGTCTTTTTCACTGTCAAGACACATGTTTTGTTTTCTGTAAACTCATACATACATTTGCATTTTGTTCCGTGTACAATACTTTTCCACACAAAAAAACACTAAGCGTGCCTAAAAAGGCTTACTTAGTGCTTTCTTATCGCAAATATTTAAATGTTTCTCCCTGACCGGCTCTAAAACCACGGCAATTTGTGGAACGGAATGATTACATTCACCTGACACTTGATATCATCGTAGGAGATATACGGATCATCCCAGTACCGCGCGTCCAGTGATACCTCACGATTGTCTCCCAGAAGAAATACACATCCGTCCGGAACCGTGAACGTCTCATCGCATTCCGTCAGCACATCATCGTCCAGATACGCCGACTCGTCCAGTTCTTCCCCATTGATATGTACATGATCATCCTCAAACGAAACCGTATCTCCCGGAAGTCCGATAACACGCTTGACCATGATCGTGTCCTCTTCCGCCTGATAAAAATTGACGATATCGCCTCTCTGCGGTGCCTCATCATTGTAGGCATTGCGATCACCGATCGTCCAGTCATGAACCATAATGGTCGGCTCCATACTCTCCGACGGTATCCGTGCCATCATCAAAAAGAAGTGGAATGTGATATAGATGGCTACAAGGACGGCTCCGTAGATGCCCCAGCCAAGGATTGTTTTCTTCTTTCCCTTTTTGGCTTCTTTCACAGGCTTCTTATCTTCCTGCGCCGGTACATTCTCCTGCGCATTCTTTTCATCCGCGTTCTCGTTTCCGCTTGTTTCCGCATTTGCAGCATCCTCACCGGCCTCCTGCTGCACGCTCTCCGGCGCATTCTCTTCTGTATTCAAACCATCGGTATTGAAATCTTCTATATCCAGCTTGCTCATAATATGTCCTCGCCTTTTCTCGTTGTAATGACTTACATTATAACAATAACGGAATCGATTTACAACCGACTGTCACTCCGTTTCCGGAAAAAGGCAAAAAAGAACCCCAGAGACTTCATCAAAGCCTCTGAGGTTGCCCCTGCCAAGGATTCTCTCACCTTTTGTACCGGAATCCTTGAATTAGTCGGCGCGACAGGATTTGAACCTGCGACCTCTGCGTCCCGAACGCAGCGCTCTACCAAGCTGAGCCACGCGCCGATTTTCAACTGCCCAATTATATTATCACATACACGTGCATTTGTCTAGTCCATTTTTACTTTCCGATGCAATTTTTGATAGATTTTTCCATAGAAACCATTATAATAAAGAAGTACGAATGAAATATCTGTATAAGATTGAAACAATACAAGGAGATCTACCATGAAACAGACCGCTCTCATTACCGGTGCCTCGCGCGGCATCGGTGCAGCACTCGCCGAGACATTTGCACGCGCAGGCTATCAGCTCGCACTGTGCTGCCGGAATTCCGAAGAAACACTGCGTGCTCTTGCCGACCGCCTGCAGAAACAATACGACACGACCGTTCTCATTTTCATCGGTGATGTCGGCGACTATGCCTTTGTCGAGGAGATGACAGAGAAGACACTTGAGACATTTGACTCGATCGATGTGCTCATCAACAACGCCGGAATCTCTTACATCGGACTGCTGACCGATATGTCGATCGATGACTGGAACAGGATTGTCGCGACAAATCTGACCTCGGTATTTTCCACCTGCCGCTGCGCCGTACCTTCGATGGTGCATAACAAGTGCGGAAAAATCATCAATATTTCCTCCGTGTGGGGCAATGTCGGAGCCTCCTGTGAGGTTGCGTACTCCGCATGTAAAGGCGGCATCAATTCCTTTACCCGCGCATTGGGCAAGGAACTTGCGCCGAGCAATATTACGGTAAATGCGATCGCGTGCGGTGTCATCGACACCGATATGAACCGCTGTTTCTCAGATGAGGAGCGTGCTGAGCTGATCGCAGAGATTCCTGCGGAGCGCATGGGCACACCAGAGGAAGTTGCCGAACTGGCTTTTTCCATCGCATCCGGTCATGCGTATCTCAACGGACAGATCATCACGTTGGACGGTGGATGGATTTAAATTCTATACTTTTCAATTTTTGACGAATTTGTCTATATAATTATATTTCTGCTATTTCTTTTTTACGATCGATTCTTTACAATTCATCTATGGAGAAGAAATCACGCACAACATACAAACACGAAACATTCGGTCAGAAATTGAATGCGATCATGATTGCGCAAAACATTTCCAATCAACGGCTTGCAACACAGCTGACGCTTGCCGCAACCACGATCAGCGGTTATCGCACCGGGCGCCGCGCTCCGAGTGTGGATGAACTCGTGCGCCTTGCCGACGCGCTTCAAGTTTCTGTCACGTACCTGATCGGCGACACAGAATCGAAAGAGAACGCCTGATCCCTGCACAAAGAAAACCCGGAAGCATATCACAACGGATATGCCTCCGGGCTTTTTTCTCTTACATCTTCTCTTATGCTTCGTCCTTTTCCGCAACCAGAATAACGGTTGCACGGCTCGGTACCCACACACGATTCCACGAATATTCGGTCTGCTCCTGCGGATCCTTATCATCCGCATACTCGCAGTTCGTGTTGACAACGATCTTCCAATGCAGCCCCTGCGGGAGTTCCGGAAGCTCGAGCGAAAGCGGTTCCCAATAGGAATTCATCGCATAGAATATGATATCATCCTCCGTGTCCTCCGCATTGCGTCCGGCATACATGATACCGATCAGATGCGTATTAAAATCCGTGTGATTGCGATACGGTTCTCCGTTGTGAATACTGATCATCGGAAGTCCGCATGCCGCCTGCTTCGTATCCTTGCGAAGGATCGGATGCTTTGCACGGAAATGGATCATAAAACGCGCGAAATCATGAATCTCCTGATATTCGTTCAAACGATTCCAGTCCAGCCATGAGATAATATTATCCTGACAGTAGGCATTATTGTTACCAAACTGCGTATTGCAGAACTCATCACCCGCAAGAAACATCGCCGGTCCGCGGCTGCACATGAGCGCGGCAAACGCATTCTTGACAAGTCTTCTTCGAAGCCCTTCAACCTGCGGGTCTGCGGAAGGGCCCTCCACGCCACAGTTCCAGCCGTGTCCGTTGTTATCGCCGTCCGTGTTACCCCATCCGTTTTTCTCATTGTGCTTCTGATTGTAGGAATACAGATCATACAGCGTAAACCCGTCGTGACAGGTCAGGAAATTTACCGAAGCACTGTATCCGCGGCTTGCCGGATCGTACATATCCGAAGATCCCGTGATTCGCGTGATCGCGCGCTCCGCCATACCCTGATCGCCTTTTAAGAAACAGCGCATATCATCACGATACCGTCCGTTCCACTCCGCCCACCGGTTCCACGACGGGAAACTTCCAACCTGATACAGTCCGCCGGCATCCCATGCCTCGGCGATCAGCTTCATATTGCCGAGGATCGAATCGAATGCCAGTGCCTCAAGGATCGGAGGGTTGTTCATCGGTGCACCGTTCTGGTCTCGTCCGAGAATGGATGCAAGGTCAAAGCGGAAACCGTCCACACGGTATTCCACCGCCCAGTGGCGCAGACAGTCCACGATAAAATTACGCACGACCGGATGATTACAGTTCATAACATTACCACAGCCGCTGAAATTGTAGTAATGTGCATCCGGTGTCAGCATGTAGTAGATATTATTATCAATTCCTTTAAAGCAGAAGCTCGGTCCCATCTCGTTTCCTTCCGCCGTATGGTTGAATACAACGTCAAGAATCACCTCGATTCCGTTCGATTTCAGCTCGCGGATCAGATGTTTGAGCTCATCGCCCTCATGGTTGTGCTCCTCTTTGTATGCATAACTCGTATTCGGTGCAAAAAACGATACTGTATTGTATCCCCAGTAATTATAGAGCATCTCTCCATCTACAACTCTCGGATTCTCCATCTCATCGAACTCGAAGATCGGCATCAGTTCGACCGCATTGATACCCAGATCCTTCAGATACGGAATCTTCTGGCGAAGTCCCTCAAAAGTACCTCCGCCCTCCACATTGGAGGAAGCATCCTTCGTAAAGCCTCGTACATGCGCCTCGTAGATGACCAGATCCTCAAACGGATGGTTACACTGTCCTTTGCAGCCCCAATCAAATGCACTGCGCACAACACGCGCCTTATAGACCTGCGGCTTGTCACCCTCCGGCTTCTCGCCCCACTGGCGTTGTCCGGTGACCGCCTTGGCATACGGATCGAGAATAATATTGTTTTTATCAAAAAGCCTGCCTTTTGCCGGATCATACGGTCCGTCAATCTCGTAGGCATACTCAAAATCCTGAATGTGCAGTCCATACACAAGAATGGAATAGGTGTTGCCGATGCGGTAATTTTCCGGGATACGGATGCGCGCATACGGCTCATTCTCCTTCGGCCGGAACAACAAAAGCGTGCAGCTCGTCGCTCCGTGCGAACTGATCGTGAAACTGACACCTCCCGGAACGACATACGCGCCGTTCATGCGGAAAAAGCCCGGGCGCACGTCAAAACCTCCGATATTCTCAATCGGTTTGAGCGAATCTTCGCCTTTGACCGTCTGTGCCGGAATGTCACTACTCAAATTTATAAAATTAATGCTCATTGCATGTTTCCTCTTATTACGTTTTATTTTTTGACGGCGCCACATTTCAGTTACCGTCCCCCCGATAAAGATTTCCGTCCGAGTCAAGCTGCGCATCACTGTACGGCTTGCTGTACTCGTTCAGATTGCTGATGATCTTCGCCTTGCGTTCCCCGCTCGCAACTGTCGGCTGAAAATCATTTCTCGTATCGGTCGAGCTGATCGTGCACGGGATCATCTTCGCTGACACGTCCGTCTGCAATACACCATCCACAAATGTGAACGTCTGCTGAAAGATTGCAGTGTCCTTTACCTGTGGGTTGCGGTTCCCACCGAAGCAGAAATTACCGAGACTGTAGCAGATCATCTTGCCGTTATACAATTCCACACCCTGCAGGACATGCGGGTGATTGCCGATAAGCACATCTGCCCCCCAGTCGATGATCTGATGTGCCGTCGTCTTCTGATAATCGTTCGGGTAATGATCGCCCTCGATGCCCCAGTGACAGCATGCGACCACAATGTCCGCCCCCTGTTCGCGCAGCTTCGTGATACCATCCCGAATATAATTGGCACGCTCCTCGGTCTGCGCGAGAAGATTTGCCGATACGATTCCGATCACAATACCGGACTCTGTCGTATAGGTTGCCACATGCTCATTGTATCCATACACGATTCCCGCCTGATCCAGCACATTCTGTGTGTCAGTCAGACTCTGCGGACCGTAATCAAGTGTGTGGTTATTGCCAAGACTGCATCCCTCCACGGAACTTCCGGTCATGATACCGACATACTCCGGCTTTCCCTTGAGGTTCCACGTCTTCTCCACACGATCCGTTGATTCCGTCAGAACACATTCAAGATTGACGAGCGTGAAATCATCCTTCTCAAAAATATCGCGCACGCCGTCAAAGAAATAATCCTCGCCGTATTTGTCATAATACTCATGAAACGATCCTGCATATCCGTGCGTCTGTGTCGCGCCGAGCGTACAATCCCCCGTCGCAGTCAGCGTCACCGTCTGGATCACCGGTTCCGGCTCCTGTGTCTCGGTTGCCTGCGTTTCCTGTCCTTGTGTTTCTTCCACAGCTTCCGTCGCCACGGTTTCCGTAACAGCTTCGGTTGCCACCGCATCCTGCTGTGTCGGCTGTACTGCCACATCCTTTGCAGATGCGCATCCTCCAAGCATCAATGTCAGCGCAAGAATCCACGCAATTGTTTTTCTTTTGTTCATAGAAACTCCTTACTTCGTGAGAATATCCACCGTGTGGCTGCTTGCGCCCATGAGATCCATGCGCTCGCAGGTTGCCATATGATAACGAATGAACGCCTCATATTCCTCCTGCGTCAAAGCATTCAGATACGGCCGGATATAATTTGCCGCGCCATCCGCCGCAATGATCCGGATACGTGTAAGCTGCGCTTTTTCGTTCAGGCGTGCAATATCTTCGAGACGTACAAACGAGTAGAGCGGATTGGCCGCGTCCATACAGTGGTAAGTCTCGTCAAGCATTCCGTTCTCCAGTCCTTCGAGAATATGCCGCTCCTTGAACGCGTAAGTGATCACACTGAACTCATTCATAATATATGCGACAAAAATGGTTCCGCCTTTTTTCGTGACACGCTTTGCCTCCATGAGCGCCTGCAGCTTATCCTCTTCGCTGTGCAGGTGATACATCGGTCCAAAAAGCAGCGTCAAATCAAAGCTCTCATCCTCAAAGCGTTTCAGCCGTAGCGCATTCCCCTGATAAGCCTTCACCCGACTGCTTTTCTGTTTCAGACGTCCTAGATTGTGTTTGACCAGTTCAACCGCCGAGACATCGTAGCCCTCCTCGGCGAGCGGCACGCTGTATCTTCCGGTGCCCGCCCCGATATCAAGAATGCGGATCTCTTCGCACGCTTTTGTGATTTCAAGTTCCGCCAGCCTCCGGTGAATGTAGTGCATGCTTGTCGTAAACTCCACATTACCGTGTCGGCTGTTGAGCCTTTTTTCTTCGTTAAATTTATTATAATATTCTTCTAATTCCGTCACTTTTTACTTTTAATTCCTTTTTATTTACATACATCTGCGCATCCGCACGCAGGCGGATAAACTCGAATGTATACACATCGCTTCCGTCCTCCTCAACCTCATGCGAAACAGGCTCAACCTGATGCAATCCGCGCTCTCTTGCCGGATTATACACATTCTTTTTGACAACAAAAAAGGAGCTGATCGCCAGCACTGCCATGATGACCAGAATCACAATATATGGTTTTTTCAAATTCAGATTCTTTGGTTTTCCATATTTGCCCCTCAATACATCTTATAGCTTATTGTAGCATAGAAATCTACAAATACCAACTCACAAACTGTTTTAAACCACGTACAATCCTCATATTTAACGCTTTTTGTGCATATCGCACGATAATCGGTCACATTTTTCTACGATGTGACCATCCGATTTTTACTCAAAATCGCTACACACAAATACCGGGCGGTATCACATTCTGTCAATGCCTATCGCCCGGTATTCTTTGTAAGACTATTTAATTTGCAATCGCTTTCTCGAAAGCACTCTTGACCGCGCTGCTGTCATCGCAGATGATCAGCACCACGTACTGATCCTTCGCAAAGACAAGACCATCCTCGATGCGCTTGACTTCCTCCGGTTCATACTGCTCGAGCAGCTTGCGCCGGTTCTCGCGGTGCTTCTCAATGCTTTTTTTTGCCTCCTCCACATCATTTAAGTCCTTGACCGCAACGACCGCGATCTCATCCGCCGTACCTTCTTTCGCATAGCTTAAGAAGAAACTGTCCACCTTGTCGTAATCCATATCCGAGATATAGGAAAATGAATCCGCCGCATCGTCCTCCGCGCTGCTTGCATTCAGCATCTCCGGAAGGCTTGGATCTGCGGCTTCCATCGTCTGTCGCAGATCATACATGCTGACGGTATCACTCACTTTCGTGCCGCCGCAGCCGCACTGTAACAGCACGATTGCAGCAAGCATGATACTTAGAATTTTCTTCATACATTATTCTCCTGTTGTGAACTCCGCAGTTGCTCCGTCGTCGGTAATGTTGATATCGGTTGCTTCGTCCGTTCCGCCAATCGCTTCTTCGGTCGTCATGGTATCCGATGTGCCGGCATCAACGGTTGTGTTTGCGGTGCTGCCCTCATCCATCACATTGCTGCCTTCATCATACATAGCACCACCTTCACCGCCTCCATACGTACTCTTAAGACCTTCCAATGCCTTGGTTACCGCATCATTGATCTTCTGCATCTGCTCATCCGTCAGATTCTGTGTATTATCGGTTGTGTTATATCCGCTGAACATAATATTGAACAGATACTCGTTTGTCTCCGGATCGGTTACCCATGAATAACTGTTGATTCCATAAGGCATATCCTTATAGTTGTTGCTCATGAGCATTTCACTTACCGAACTTGCAGCCGCATTGGCGATCTGTGCCTTATCGTCGTCAATCTTCTCTTTGAATGCGATCATAACACCGCCAAGTTTCTTATCCATCGCCTTGCGTAATGCCTTCGGAATATCATAAACAGTATCAACGGTCTGCTTGTTCTGGTAAGCCATATTGTACTTCAATGAATTTGCAGCCGGGAAATATTCCTGATCCCATGTCTGTTCCTGACTCCACATCGAATCCGTCATGTTAAAATGCGCATAGTTTCCGCTGCCGGCATCGGAATAGATATCCGTTATGTACCAGTCGTCATCCAGCTTGACAACATCCCATGAATGCCACTTCTCGTTATTGTGTTCAACCATGCACTCAATATCCATCATCTGCATGAACATACGGAATGTGGTCGCATATCCGACACATACTGCATTATGATACTTCAGAACACCGTAAGGATTGTCACAATCCTCCGTTGTGGAAGGAATAACGGTCAAAGCGCCCTGATCGTTCTGCAGGGAAGAAGTCATCCAGTCATAAACCGCCTTTTCCTTCTCATAATCGGACATGCTGTCCTTGATCTTCATTTCCTTCAAGGCATCCTTCGCCATATCCAGCGTCTCTTTTTCCTTGTCGGTCAGCTTGGAAGTGTCGCCCGACTTATACGCATCGGAGATGTTTGTGGTCGGCTTGATCTCATACTGCTCCGCGATCGTAACGTAATCCTCGGTCGTCTCCTCATCCTGATCCGTTTCCTGCGATGCAACGTAAGATTTCAGTGTTGCAAGGTTAAACGCCGAAAGCGTTGTGCTTCCGATCACCCCGGCGGTCAGCACGACTGCCAGCACACCTTTCCACGCACCTTTGTGATCCTTCTTCGGTGCCTCCGGAACAACCGGAGCAGTCGCTACATTTTCAGTTGCCTGATTGTCGATTGTCTCATTTGTCATTTTTTCGTTCGTCTCCATAATCTTATCCTTTCTACCCTCTGTTCCATAGGATTTTATGAATCAAATACATCACACATGTATCTCATTTCTTTTTGATTCAAGTAGATTATAGCGGATAAAAATGAAAAAATGCGGATTTTTAAAAAACCTTAAATAATAATTAAGAATCCTGTGTTTTCTTAATTTTCTCTTCCGTTTTAGTGGTCTTCTTCTATGTGTTCTCTGCCCTGTGCGATGATCGTACGCACATGTCCGTCCGCCAGTGAGTAGAAAATCGACTTTCCCTCTCTGCGGCTTTTGACCAGTTTATTCTGCTTCAAAATGCGAAGCTGATGCGAGATCGCGGACTGCGTCATATTCAGCGCCTGTGCCAGATCGCACACACATACTTCCGCCTCAAAAAGCACAAAAAGAATGCGAATTCTCGTCGAATCCCCAAACACCTTAAACAACTCCGCCAGATCATAAAGTTCCGTCTCTTCCGGCATCGTCTCATTTACAATTTTGAGCAGATCTTCGTGCACAACCTCTTCCGTGCAGCATTCTGCTTCTTCGATTTTTCCTGCCATATTTATCTCCTATTTCTGCGCCCCGCTTTTCTCCTCTACCGGGGCTTGGTACTCACTTTTTCGGGCTCTACGCCCCGCCTTTCTTTATTCTACGCCCCGCCCCTCTTTTTACCGGGGCGTCACTCTCATCTTTTTCTTACCTGCGCCCCACTTCTCGTTCATGGGGCGCAGAACAAATTTACCTGCTATAGTTTCTTAGTAAAAAGCACGCGGATCGCATTCAATACCGCGATCACCATAACTCCGACATCAGCGAAGATTGCTACCCACATGTTGGCAATACCGATTGCACCAAGGATCAGACAGATCACCTTGATACCGATTGCAAAGTAGATGTTCTCGTATACGATGCGCATACACTTCTTTGCGATACGGATTGCCTTGGAAATCTTAAGAGGGTCATCATCCATCAGTACGATGTCAGCTGCTTCAATCGCAGCATCCGAACCGAGTGCTCCCATCGCGATACCGATATCCGCACGGGAAAGTACCGGCGCATCGTTGATTCCGTCTCCGACGAAAGCCAGCGCTTCTTTCTCACTCTTCTGTGAAAGAAGTCTCTCTACCTGCGACACCTTATCGGCTGGAAGGAGCTTGCTGTGTACTTCTGTAATGCCAACCTGCGAAGCAACCTGCTTTGCGACCTTATCATCATCTCCTGTCAGCATGACAAGGTTACGCACACCGGCAGCTTTCAGCTTGCTCATCGCCTCTGCCGCATGTGGCTTGATCACATCCGCGATCAGAATATGTCCGGCGTAGGCTCCGTCGATTGCCATATGCACGATCGTTCCGACACAATTACAGTCGCGATACTCGATATTCAGCTGCTTCATCAGCTTGTCGTTTCCCGCTGCCACCTGATGTCCGTCAACCGTTGCGATCACGCCGTGTCCGCCGATCTCCTGTACATCGGTCACACGAGTCTGATCTAATTTCTTGCCGTATGCCTTTTGCAGGCTGACACTGATCGGATGCGTGCTGTGGCACTCTGCCAGAGCCGCATACTCTAAGATATGTTCCTCCTCCGGTGTGTACTCCGGATTGCAGCCGCCGTGTGCGCGGTTCTCAGCGGTACAATTGTGCTGATGGATACCACACACTTCGAACACGCCCTGTGTGATCGTTCCTGTCTTATCAAATACGACCGTCTTTGTCTGTGCCAGAGTTTCCATATAATTTGAGCCTTTGATCAGGACGCCCTGTGAGCTCGCACCTCCGATTCCCGCAAAAAAGCTGAGTGGAATACTGATAACCAGTGCACACGGGCAGCTGATTACAAGAAATGTCAGTGCACGGTAGATCCAGGTTCCCCATTGCGCCGGATTGCCCATAATCAGGCACACAATCGGCGGCAGGATTGCCAGCGCCAACGCACCGTAGCAGACGGCCGGTGTATAATAATGTGCGAACTTCGAGATAAAATTCTCGGATCTTGATTTCTTCGAACTTGCATTCTCTACAAGATCAAGAATCTTGGATACGGTAGATTCGCCAAATTCCTTCGTTGTCTGAATCTTAATGAGACCTGAAAGGTTGATGCATCCACTGATAACTTCCTCGCCTGCCGCAGCGGAACGCGGAACGCTCTCTCCGGTCAAAGCGCTTGTATTTAATGTTGTCTTACCTTCTACGATCACACCGTCGATCGGCACTTTCTCGCCCGGCTGCACCACAATGATGCTTCCGATCTCGACCTCATCCGGATCAACTTTTTCCAACTGTCCGTCGCGCTCAATGTTTGCATAATCCGGACGGATATCCATCAGATCACTGATGTTTCTGCGGCTTTTGCCGACAGCGTAACTCTGGAACAGCTCGCCGATCTGGTAGAAAAGCATTACGGCAACGCCTTCCTTATAATCGCCAAGTGCTACCGCACCAATGGTTGCGACTGCCATCAGGAAATTTTCATCAAACACCTGACGGTTCATAATACCTTTTACCGCCTTTTTTAAAATGTCATATCCAATCACGAGATATGGAACCATATATAACACAAGTTCAATCCACGGATTCAGTTCGACCAGTCCTGTCAGGACGGCGAGTGCAATCAGAAGAACAATTGATACGATAATTCGTACCAGCACCTTTTTCTGCTTTTTGTTCATGGTGATCTCCTTTCTATTACTCCTATATCTCAGCGTTTGCGAAACTCTTATGGTGGCTTGCTCGGGCTCGGCTAGCCGCAACAAGAGTTTCACAAACGCCTCACTCCTCCATCTATGGAAAAGGCACCTGCCTGTGCAGATGCCCTACATCTTATAAGAAGATTTCGCAGTCGTCTTCGACTTTCTTACAATTCTTTAAGACATCCTGCATAACCGCCTTGGCATCTGCACCTTCCTCGAATTCCACATTCATCTTCAGTGCCATAAAGTTTACAGTTGCGTCCTTGACTCCGGCAGTGTTCTTAGCTGCCTCCTCCATCTTATTTGCACAGTTTGCGCAATCAACATCGATCTTGTATGATTTCTTCATAACTCATTCCTTTCTATGGTTATTTTTCCCATTCAAATACTTTTTATTTACATATGAACAATTATTCATATGTTTGTTTTTATTATAGCGCGCTTTGTATATTTGTCAATACCAAAATGCAAATTCGGGTTTGTCGACTTAGATTTTTCGTATTCTAAGGCGGACGACACCGGATAGAACAATTACTAAAATTGGCAGTGTGATTTTGATAGGATGACGGAATTAAAAGGATTTCATAACCTAGTTGACTTTCAATCCTTACGACATCGGACCATACAGTGATTTTTT